>JAYVNC010000304.1:0-9824 GCA_043758655.1 Novosphingobium sp. | reverse complement strand
AGGCCTTGCCCGTAGTGGCAAGCGGCCCGATCGCATAGGACGCCGCATCACCGCGCGTGACCACGAAGTTATCGCGCCGCCATTGCAGGCCAGTCGCCACGTTGAGCGACTTCATCCCCATCATCCCATCGAATTCTTTCGATCCGGTGAGCTCGACGATCTGCTGGTTGAAGGCTGTGCGCCCGACATAGAAACTGGTCGGACTGGCCGCGCCAAGCGAGGCATTGACGGTGTTAACCGCGTTCTGATCGAGATGGTTGTGCCCGTAGCCGTAACTCAGGTCCATCGCCCAGCCGCCCAAATCGGCCTTGAGGCCGCCCAGCGCCGACCAATCAATCGAACGGCCCGGCAGGATCGGCACATAACCATCAGGGTAAATCGCCAGATCCGAGTTGGCAAACGTGCCCGGTGCGCGGAAGAATCCGAAGGCTTGGATGTCCTTGCGCGAATATCCGCCAAAGGCGTAGGCGGTGACGGTGTCAGATAGCGGGAGCTGGCTGTTTACAAAGGCCTGGTAAGTGCGGTTGCGGTTTGAGCCATAGTTGCCCACGATAAACGGATAGCTAGGATAGACACCACGATCTGCGCGCGGGTTGGCGGTGGCATAAGGGAACGCGGCGGTCGGGCCGGTAAACGGACTGGGTGCCGCCGGATAAAGCACACCATCATAGGGATCAGAGCGATTGGTCGCATTCGCAGCAAAGTATTCGAGCGTGATATTGATAAAACCACCGTTGGCGCCGAGTTTCATGCCGTGATTGATCGAACCTTTGTAGGTAAGCCCATCGCCCTCCTTGTTGACCCCGGCAGTCGCGCTAATCAACCCGCCTTCGCTGGCGCTGTTGAGCGTCAGGTTTATAACCCCGGCGATCGCATCTGAACCATATTGCGCGGCGGCACCGTCGCGCAGCACCTCGATCCGCGCAACTGCTCCCGATGGGATACTGTTAAGATCAGAAACGACCGTGCCGAGGCCGGGTGAAACATTGAGGTTGAGTGCAGAAAACTGGTGGCGGCGCTTGCCATTCACCAGCAGCAACACCTGATCGGGCGACATCCCGCGCAGTGAGGCCGGGTCGGCAAAATTGGTCGCGCCGTTGATTCCGAACTTTGAGGAACTGAACGAAGGTGAGGTGAACTGCACCTGCTGGCCAAGATCTGTCTGGCCGGTGCTGCGCAGTTCAGCCGCCGAGACCACGTCAACCGCGACGGGCCGGTTGACATCGCTGCGCGGTTTGCCCCGCGATCCGATGACCATGATCTGAGGTTCCTCAGCTCCGGCAGCTGGCGCTTCTGGGGTCGCTGTTTTTGTTTGCGCCAGCACTGGTGCGGCGGCGAGAATGGCGGCGAGCGAAACGCCCAGACGGGCGCTTGTTGCAATGATCTTGCGGTTCATGGTCTATCCTTCTCTTGTTGTCTTTATGCCCGGTCGTTGTGCCGGATTATCAATTATTGGGTCACGTGAAGCCGTTCAGGTGTAAGCGCAGCAGCCAGTTGGTCGCGGTCGAGTGCGCCTTCCCAGCGCGCGATGACGATGGTGGCCACCGCGTTGCCAATGGTATTGGTGAGCGCCCGGCACTCGCTCATAAAACGGTCGATCCCCAAGATTATCGCCATCCCGGCTACCGGCACTGCGGGCACGACCGATAGCGTTGCGGCGAGGATGATGAAGCCCGATCCGGTGACGCCCGCAGCGCCCTTGGAACTGATAACCGCCACTGCCATCAGCAACAGTTGCTGTTGCAGCGAAAGATCAATTCCCAGAGCCTGCGCGATAAACAGCGCGGCAAGGGTCATGTAGATATTGGTGCCGTCAAGGTTGAAAGAATAACCCGCCGGCAGCACCAGCCCGGCGACGTCGCGGCGGCAGCCTGCCGCTACCAGTTTCTCCATCAAGCTGGGCAGCGCCGCTTCGGACGACGAGGTGCCGAGCACGAGGAACAGTTCGTCCTTGATATAACGCAATAGCGCAAAAATTGAGAACCCCGCCAACCGCGCGATCAGGCCCAGAACAACCAACACGAATAGCGCGGCAGTCACATAAAAAGTAGCGACCAGCCCGAGTAACCCGGTAAGTGAGGCGATACCAAACTGGCCAATGGTGAAGGCCATAGCGCCAAAAGCGCCAATCGGAGCGAGCCGCATCAGCAGGTCGACCAGACGGAAAACTACAGCGGTTGCCGATTCAAGTCCGCGAAGCAAAGGCTCGGCGGGTGCGCCGACAATTGACATCGCCAGCCCGAATAAAGCCGCGACAAACAGCGCCTGAAGGATTTCTCCGCTTGCCAGCGCGCTGACCGGAGTGGTGGGAATAATGTAGAGCAGAAAGCCGGTGATCGTCTGCTCGTGGCTTTTGGCGGCGAACTCGGCAACCGCTTTGGGGTCAAGCGTGGCGGCGTCGATGTGCAGCCCGGCACCCGGACGCACGACATTGGCCACAACCAACCCAATCGCCAACGCGACGGTCGAAACCGCGATGAAATAGATGAGTGCCTTGCCCAGAACCCGGCCGACTTCGCCCGCATTGGCACTGCGCGCGAGGCCGGTTGACACGGTCAGGAAAATCACCGGCGCGATGACCATTTTGACCAGCTTGATGAAAGCATCGCCCAATGGCTTGAGCGCAACGCCAAACGACGGGAAAAAATGCCCGATGAGCACGCCGAGTGAAATCGCGACGAGCACCTGAATATAAAGCTGGCGATACCACGGTTTGGTTACCAGACGCTCAGTGGGCGCTCGAGCTGGGTCAATTGTAGTCACTGTCTCTCCCGGTCCGACTGCTTAAGCATCGGTTGCCGACAAGTGACACGAGAACTGTGCGGATCCACACAAGATTATTTTTGGCGCAAACGGCTAAAATGCGTAGTGTTTAGCTGGTTTAGTGCGGAAATCCGCACAGCCCTTGCGTTTCTGTGCGATATTCCGCACAATATTCTGTGCCCAATCGAATCCTCCGTCTTCATGCCTCGCCGCGCGAACTGGTCGTTGGGTTCGCCTTGGCGCTCGCCTTCGGATTCGCGCTTCAGATGTTCATGGTGCAGCGCGCGATTTCCGATGAAAGCCTGCGCGCAGAACGCGCAGCAGGGACGTTGGCAACCGGACTTCGCAGTGAGGTAGAGAAGTTCGGACTGGTCACCATCGCTCTTTCGACCGATCGCGAATCCCGCGATCTTCTGGAAAGCCCTAATCCATTGCGGCGCGATGCCCTCAACCGGAGGCTGTCATCGCTGCGCGACGAAATGGGGGCGTCAGTCATCTATCTGATGGATGCCAAGGGCGAGACGCTGGTGGCCAGCAATTGGCAGCAGCCTGACAGCTTCGTCGGCCAGAACTATCAGTTCCGCAGCTATTTCCGCGATGCCCTGAGCCTTGGCGAACAACGCCAATATGCACTCGGCACTCGCAGCCGAATTCCCGGCCTCTACCTTGCGCGCAGGGTGGGCGATGGGGCAAAGCCATTGGGCGTAATCGTCGTCAAAATCCGTTTTGATGAGATCGAGCGCGATTGGCGCAGCTATCCCGGCGCGGTGTTCGCCACGGATCGTGATGGTGTTGTGCTGATTACTGACGATCCCGCGCAGCGGTTTCGCACAATCGCCCCCCTCACGCCTCAGCGCCGCGCGACGCTTCGCCGTCAGCTCGATTTTGGCAGCGCGCCGCTCGATCCGGACCCTCGGCTTACTGGCCGCGAAGCCGCGTCGCTCATCAATCGCGCGGTTCCTGCCGGGCCGGGACTCACGCTGCATGTGGTGCAGTCAGCCGATGTCGCCCGGCGCACAGCCCAAGTAACCGCGTGGCTGTTTACGCTGGCGCTGATGGCGACCATCGGCGCGCTTCTGCTGTTCGCGCGCTGGCGTCGGCAAGCTATTGAACTGGGAGCCCAGCGCGATGCCGCACAGCGCATCGAACTGCTCAAGGACGAGCTCGCGCAGGCGAACCGACTGGCGGTTTTGGGCCAGATTGCAGCCGGCGTGGCGCATGAGATCGGCCAGCCGGTAACCGCCATCGCGATTCAGGCCAATACCGGAAGCCAGCTAAGCGCGGCGGGAGATACCGACGCCGCAGCGCAGGCCTTCGCGCGCATCGCGGCGCTTACCGCAAGGATCAGCACGATTACCGGTGAACTGCGCAGCTTTGCCCGGCGCGGAGTGCGTGATGTCGGCCCTGCGCAAGTCGATGCTGCCATTGATGCGGCCTTGCTGCTGCTGTCGAATCGGATCGTCGCTGCACAGGTGCAGATTGTGCGGTCAGGTCTAAGCGGGAACACGATGGTTGCTGCCGATGCCCAGCGCTGCGAACAGGTTTTCGTTAATCTGCTCCAGAACGCGCTGGACGCAACAGCCGGGCAAGCTGATGCGACTATCGCAATCAGCGTCAGTCGGCAGGGCGCGGCAATCCACATCGATGTCACCGACAACGGCCCCGGATTAGATGCGGATGCGCAATCGATGCTGTTTCAACCGTTCAAGACCGGCAAGGCGACTGGCCTTGGCCTTGGGCTGGTCATATCAAAAGACATTGCCCGCGACATGGGCGGTGAGTTGAGTTTTGAATCAGATCATGTTGGCGCGTGCTTTCGTCTGACCTTGTTGGCGGCGACATGACGACAGCATCGCACATCATGGTGGTCGACGATGACCCCGACGTGCTTTCGGCCTTGGCGCAAAACTTGGCTTTGGCCGGTTATGACGTTGAGACAGCGAATTCCGCCGAAATTGCGTTGCGGGTGATTTCGCGCGGCTATCCTGGCATCTTGCTCAGTGATATTCGGATGCCCGGCATCGATGGGCTCGAATTGCTGCGTCGCGTTGTCGGGATCGATCCAGAGCTGCCGGTGGTTCTGATGAGCGCCCATGCCGATGTCACCATGGCGATGCAGGCGGTGCGTGATGGGGCTTATGATTTCATCACCAAGCCGTTCGATCCGCCGCTGCTCCAGGCTGCGCTGCGCCGCGCGGTGGATTGGCGGCGGGTGGTGCTAGCCAACCGCGGGCTACATTCGGCGCGCGAAGTCGCTGCACGATCTGAACTTGTTTCAGCATCGCCAGCGATGCAGCGCGTCATCGAACAGGTGCGGACCATCGCCCAGACCGACCTGCCCTGCCTGATCGCGGGTGAGCCCGGCACGGGAGCTTCAACTGTTGCGCGGCTGCTCCACCGGCTAAGCCCGCGGTCCGGCGCAGCGCTGGTCGTGGTCGATTGCTTGGGCGCCGCGCTGCCGGGCGCCGAATCGCAGATGTTCGGCCATGCCAGCGGCGCATTTGCCGGAGCGACAATGCCGCGCACCGGAGACATCGAGCGGGCCAATCGCGGTACGCTGGTGCTCGACCGGGTCGATGGCCTGCCCGCCGCGCTGCAAGCAAGGATGGGCCGCTTGCTTGAAGACGGTAAGCTGGTCCCGCTTGGCAGCGACGTTGCCCGGACACTCGATCTGCGTTGTATCGCGATCTCGCACCGGGCTGACGGCGTTGCCGGGGTACCGTCAATGGATACCTCGCTACTCTATAAGCTGCGGGCGACGCGCATCGACCTGCCGCCGCTGCGTGATCGGCGCGAAGACATCGAGCCCTTGTTTCGGCAGTTCTTTGCCGCAGCCCTTGCAGCGGCCCGGCCCGGCTCCGCCCTGCCTACGCTTGGCCCGGCGATATGGACCCGGCTGGCAAAGCACGATTGGCCGGGCAATCTCGTCGAGCTCGAAGCATTTGCCCGTTCTGCAGCCGATGGCGTGGCCGAACAGGCTGCGCCGGTGGAGGCCGGACAGCATCGCACCAATGCGCCGAGCCTGCGCAGCCGCATGGCGGAGCATGAGGCAGCGATTTTGCGTCAGGCGCTCGAAGACGTTGGCGGCGACATTCGTTTGGCAACCGAGCAGCTCGAACTGCCACGCAAAACACTCTATGATCGGCTAGCGCGCCATGGGATCATTGCGGCCGATTACCGGGCGTAGGCCTGCCAGAAAAGCACGGCTGCCAGCCCCAGTCCTGCCGCCACGACCACCGCGCGCAACCACTGGACAGATATCCGGTCGAGCAGCCTGAGCCCGATTGCGCAGCCCGCGATATTGCCTGCCGCCAGCGGCAAGGCGAAAGCCCAAGCGACCAAGCCCGAACCGATTAGCGCCACCGCCGCCGCCGTATTAATAACGGCAACGAGCGCGTTCTTGGTGTCATTGGCCTCCTTGCCCGAGATGGCCGCCCAACCGAGCATTGCCAGCAGCAGAAAGCTATTCCCACCGCCATAGAACCCGCCGTAAATTCCTAGCAACGGCACGATCCAGATGACCCATCGCGGCGGCGGTGACGATTCTTCGGGAGCCACAGGCGACCCGATAGCGCGCGGCGCGCCCAGGTAAGCGAGCGTGGCAAACAGCACCAGCCACGGCACCAAGAAGGCAAAAGCGCGCGACGGAATTGCAATTAGCAGTAACGCCCCCGTCACCCCGCCCGCAGCCGCCCCTGCAAGCAACAGCGGACGAACCGTTGATCCGCCTGCGCGCCAACCAGACCAGCCCGTTACCAGCTGGCCGGGAACCAGCGCGACTGACGAAGTGAGGTTCGCAATGCGCGCATCGACCCCCAGCAAGGTCAGCGCCATCAACGTCAGGATCGGTCCGCCGCCCGCGAGTGTGTTGATCAGCCCAGCAAGCAGACCGGCAATCAGCATTGCCAACATAATGACGTGTGTTCCCATCAGAAGTGCCGGGTTGTTATCCCATACAAGCGGCGCTGATATGTTGGCGCGGAACCGCCTAGCACGCAAGCGCTGGTCAGACTGGCGCGCGCCTGCACGCGATTGACCAAAACCCGAAAGCGCAGGTGACTTCAGCCTAATCGCAGGCGTGCGCGGCAATCCATCTGACGGCTAAGTTGTTACTCCGCCGCGCCGTGGCAATGCTTGTATTTCTGGCCTGATCCGCACGGACACGGCGCGTTACGCGATAGTCCCATGTGGGCAAATGGATCATCGCCGCCAGCCACTGGCGGAGCCGAAGTGCCAAGCGTTGCCAACATTGCATTCGAACCGACCATCGGCGTTGCCGAAGCATCGGCATCCGACAAAGCGCCAACGTAACCGGTGAGGAAATCAGGCAGTTCGGGCGGTTGCTGGAACTGGATCTGACTGGTTGAAAGGATCTTGGTCACGTCCTCGCGGATCGTTTCAAGCATCTTTTCAAACAGGCCAAAGGCTTCGCGTTTGTATTCGTTGATCGGCTGTTTCTGGGCATAGGCGCGCAGGAACACGACCTGCCGTAGCGCGTCGAGCGTCGAAAGATGCTCCTTCCAGTAATGGTCAAGCCGTTCAAGAAGCACGGATTTTTCGATCTGCCGCCAGATTTCGTGATCGCCCGCCATCTTCTCGTCCATGGCGCTATCGGCCATTGCGGAAACGCGTTCTTCAATGGTCTGCGGATCGATCCCGTCTTCGGCGAGCCAATCAGCCAGCGGCAGGTCAACGCCAACCACCTCGTTGATCTTGGCCGTCAAGCCCTCAACGTCCCACTGCTCAGGGTACGATCCCGGAGGGCAGGCTTCGCCGACAATCGCGTTGACCGTGTCGCGACGCATATCGACCACAACATCATCGACTGTTTCGGAATCCATAATGTCGGCGCGCTGTTCGTAGATCACTTTGCGCTGATCGTTCATCACGTCATCGTATTCGACGACCTGTTTGCGCACGTCATAATTGCGCGCTTCAACCTTCTTTTGCGCGGTTTCAATCGCCTTTGACAGCCACTTTGAACCGATTGCCTCGCCGTCTGCGAGGTTCGAATTCATCATGCGGCTGAACAGCGTGTCAGGGCCGAAAATGCGCAGAAGGTCATCCTCGAGGCAGAGGTAAAACTTACTCAGGCCCGGATCGCCCTGACGGCCCGAGCGGCCGCGCAGCTGGTTGTCGATGCGGCGGCTTTCGTGGCGCTCAGTGCCGATCACGCAGAGACCGCCCGCTGCAAGCACGCGCTCCTTTTCGGCGGCGACTTCGGCCTTGATTAGCGCCTCAGCGGCTTCGCGCTCAGGCCCGGCGGGGGTGGCAGACAGTTCATCGTTGACCCGGAATTCAAAGTTACCGCCGAGCTGAATATCGGTGCCGCGGCCCGCCATATTGGTGGCGATGGTCACCGCACCGATGCGGCCTGCCTGCGCCACAATGTGCGCTTCGCGTTCATGCTGGCGGGCGTTGAGTACCTCGTGCTTGACGCCTTCCTTGCCGAGGAATTCGGACAGCAATTCGCTCTTTTCAATCGATACCGTGCCGACCAGAACCGGCTGCCCAGCCTCGCTCTTTTCGGCGATAAGCTTGGCGATGGCGCCGAATTTGTCCATCGTGTTTTTGTAAAACTCATCCTCCTCATCAACCCGCAAAACTTCTACGTTGGTTGGGATGGTGACGACGTTCATCTTGTAAATGTCATAAAATTCAGCAGCTTCTGTCGCCGCCGTACCGGTCATTCCAGAAATCTTGGGATACATGCGGAAGAAGTTCTGAAACGTGATTGACGCCATCGTCTGGTTCTCAGGCTCAATCGTCACGCCTTCCTTGGCCTCAACCGCCTGATGCAGCCCGTTTGACCAGCGCCGCCCGTCCATCATCCGGCCGGTGAATTCGTCGATGATGATGATCTTCCCATCCTTGACGATGTAATCGATGTCACGCTTGTACATCACATTGCCTTTGAGGCTTTGGTCAAGGTGATGGACGACCTGCGTATTTTCAATATCGTAAAGGTTTGAACCTTCGAGCAAACCTGCGGCTTCGAGCAGACGCTCGGCGCGTTCGATACCGTCTTCGGTGAACGATATGTTCTTGGTTTTCTCGTCGGCTTCGTAATCTTCAGGGTTCAATTGCTTGACGATGGCATCGACCGATAAATAGAGATCGCTCTTGTCGTCGGTTGGCCCTGAGATAATCAGCGGGGTGCGGGCTTCGTCGATCAGCACCGAATCGACCTCATCGACTACGGCATAATTGAACGGGCGGTGGACCATCTGGGCGCGCTCATGCTTCATGTTGTCGCGCAGGTAATCGAAGCCAAGTTCGTTGTTAGTTGAATAGGTTATGTCTGAATTATATGCTTCACGCCGCGATTCTTCGTCGAGGTTTGGCACGATCACGCCGACCGTGAGCCCAAGGAATTTGTAGATCTGGCCCATCCAGTCGGCATCGCGGCGGGCGAGGTAATCGTTGACGGTTACGACGTGGACGCCCTTGCCTTCGATGGCGTTGAGGTAAACTGCGAGCGTTGCCACCAGCGTCTTGCCTTCACCGGTGCGCATTTCGGCGATTTCGCCGCGGTGGAGGACGATGCCGCCGATCATTTGCACATCGAAATGTCGCATGCCAAGCGCGCGTTTGCTGGCTTCTCGCACGGTGGCGAAGGCTTCGGGTAGGATGTCGTCGAGTTCTTGGCCGCCTTCCAGCAAGGCCCGAAATTTCGCGGTCTGGCCCCGCAAATCGGCGTCGCTTAAGCCTTCCAGTTCGGGTTCAAAGGCGGCGATCTGCTTGACGATCTTGTCGAGCGATTTGACATAACGGTCGTTCGACGAGCCGAAAACGGCCTTGACGATAATCGCGAGCATATGGGAATTCCTGAATTATCTTGGACATACCGCGCAAAAGCGAGGCAAATTGGCGGGCGACCTCGCAAGGGCGCACAAGTGGCGCACAATTGGCGCATAAATGGCTAGACCCGCCGCTATTGCCGCGCGCGGTCAATCCCGATGTTCACCGTGGGGGCAAGAACCGCCAGATAGGTGCCATGCTGCACCCCTGTGCTGACATTTTCGCGCCGCTCGGGCTGGGCGAAGTGTGCCTGACGAACG
>JAYVNC010000303.1:0-3169 GCA_043758655.1 Novosphingobium sp. | reverse complement strand
CCTTGGCGACCATTTCCACCATCTGTTCGTATTCGGTGACGCTGCCGCCGTTTGACATCGCCTCGCCGCCCGCCGCCTTGATCTCATCAACCACCGCGAGCGCGGCATCTGAATGCCCGGTGCCATCGCGCGAAACGCCCAAATCGTTGACCACAACCTTGGCCCCGCGCTTCGCCAGTTCGAGCGCATAGGCTTTGCCGAGGCCGCCGCCAGCGCCGGTTACGATGGCAACTTTGTCTTTGAACGAGATGGTCATTGGTTGAACTCCCAAACTTTCCGCGCCGCCTATCGGGCTTTTCGCGCGCAGCGATGGCACTTTGACGCGGGCTGATCAACAGGGATTAGCCGTGGCAGCAATGCCGTAGCGGCAAAGCGGCGGCGTAAATCTGCAACACCCGCGAATCAGTTACCAAGCGCGATCAGCGTCGGGACGAGCTGATCGTAATGATCGATCATCGCGCTGGCCCCCAGATTGGCGAGCGGCACATCGGCAAATCCGAACGACACACCGACGCAAGGCAGGCCCGCGGCACGCGCCGCGCGGGTATCAAAGGTGGTATCGCCAACATAGGCAGCGCGGCCGCCGCCAAGCCGCGCAACCATTTCATTGAGCAGGTCCGGCGCAGGCTTGGCGCGGCCCGGCCCGAGCGAATCGCCGCCGAGAATCAGGGCAAACCGTTGGGTGAGGCCAAGTTCATCCGGCAATTGCCGGGCCAATGCTTCAAGTTTGTTGGTCACCAGCGCCAGTTTAACTCCGCGTGCGTCCAATGCGTCGAGCATTTCCGCTCCGCCGGGATAAAACTGCGTGTGCACCGCAATGTTCGCCGCATAATAAGTGAGTAAATCGCGGTGCATGGCAGCGGGGTCCACACCTTCTGCGCCGCCGGTGACCACAAGCGCGCGGTCGACCATTGTTCGTGCGCCGCCGCCGATAAGACCCGACACCAGTTCCAGTGGAATTTCAGCCCGCCTCGCGAGACGTAACGCATGGTTGAGTGCCATGCCAATATCCTGGCTGGTATCGAGCAGCGTTCCGTCGAGATCAAATCCGACGATTTCGAAGGGAAAATTGTCCATGATACTGCGCCGATGCCTTCGCGGTGTAGAAACGGCAAGCATTTGGTGGCAGAGGATAACGAATGAGCGCCACAAACCCCGTACGCCCGCTTGCTGCCATTATCCTTGCCGCCGGCAAAGGCACCCGCATGAAGAGCGATCTTCACAAGGTGCTGCATCCGATTGCTGGTCGGCCGATGATCGAACATTTGATGGCTAGTGTTGCGGCGCTGGAACCGCAGCGGCAGGTAGTGATCGTTGGCAGCGGTCGCGATCAGCTGGAAGCGGCGGTCGGTGCGCGCGCGGCGATTGCCGTGCAGGAACCGCAACATGGGACGGGCCATGCGGTGCAGCAGGCCGAGGGCGCACTTGCCGGGTTTTCGGGCGATGTCCTTATCCTTTATGGCGACGTGCCCTTCGTCAGCACTGTAACCATGCGCGCTATGCTTGATCGCCTGAATGCGCCAGACGCACCCGCCGTAGTGGTGCTCGGATTTGAGCCCGCCGATGCGCAGCACTATGGCCGGATTATTGCGCAGGGTGATCGCATTGCCAAGATGGTCGAGTTCAAGGACGCCAGCGAGGCCGAACGCGCCTGCCGCCTGTGCAACTCCGGCCTGATGGCGGCGCGCAGTGAGGATTTGTTCGCGCTGCTCGCACGGGTGACGAATGACAACGCGCAAGGCGAATATTATCTGCCAGATGTGGTTAACATCGCACAGGCCGATGGTAAGGTCTGCGCCGTGGTCGTCACCGCTGATGAACACGAAGTCGCAGGAATCAACAGCCGCGCCGAGCTGGCAGAAGCAGAGGCGCACTGGCAGCACCGCCGCCGCGCGCAGGCCATGGCCGATGGCGCTACGCTGATCGCGCCTGAAACCGTGTGGTTCGCTTTCGATACCGCGATTGGCCGCGATGTGCTGATTGAACCAAACGTGGTGTTCGGCCCCGGCGTCACCGTTGCCGACAACGTAAAAATCCGCGCGTTTTGCCACATTGAAGGTGCGAGCTTGGCAAGCAGCGTCGAAGTGGGTCCCTATGCGCGCCTGCGCCCGGGGGCGGTGTTGATGGAAAAGGCCAAGGTCGGCAATTTCGTTGAGATCAAGAAAACCGTGATGGGCAAGGGCGCCAAGGCCAACCACCTCTCGTACATTGGCGATGCCGAGGTGGGGGCAGGGGCGAACATCGGCGCAGGCACGATTACCTGCAATTATGATGGCTATTTCAAATACAAAACCGTGATCGGTGAGCGCGCTTTCATCGGATCGAATTCGTCATTGGTCGCTCCGGTAAAGATCGGAGTCGATGCTATTGTCGCCGCAGGGAGCGCGGTGACGAGGGACGTTGCAGACGGGGAACTTCGGCTGGTGAGGGCCGAACAACTGGTCAAGCCAGGTTGGGCGGACCGGTTTCATGACGCGATGAAGCGGAAGAAGGCGGAGCGGAAGTAGGGTGTGCGGACGAATTCAAGCCGCCCGCTGATCTTCCAGCGTCATCTGCGCAATAAAGCCTGAGCGCGATGCGCCTGCTGCTTTGGCCATGGCATCGAGACGCTTCAGCACGCGCCGGGGAAGGGTGATGTTTACCCGCTCGGTGGTGTCATCCAGAAGCGTGGGATCAACGGAAACCACCGCGAAAATCCAGCCGTCGAATTCTGGATTGCCGCGCAGGGCTTCGAGATCGGATGGCGCGGGTATTGCGCCGCCGTGATCGAGAACGGAATCAAACCACAAGGCGATGGCTTCCTCGGCATTGGTCAGCGCTTCATCGAGCGAGTCCCCGGCGGAAAAACAGCCGGGCAGATCGGGCACGACCACGCCGAATGCGGTATTTTCGTCTCCGGGTTCGATTGCGACTGGATAGCGCATGGTTCCTCCTAAATTCCTGCCCGTTTGCGGATCGCTGTGACCAGTCCCTTGCCAAGATCCTTTTTCGGGTGCGGGACAACGACATGGCCGAGCCGATGCGCGTGTTTGAAAACATTGTGCGAACCACGCACCCGGTCGAGTGTCCATCCGGCCTGAGTGAGTTCCCGGATCAAGTCAGCACTCTTCATAATGCGCATAATACATACTTTTAACTCGATGTCAATTCTGCTTGTGTTGATATCGTA
>JAYVNC010000302.1:0-9974 GCA_043758655.1 Novosphingobium sp. | reverse complement strand
TTTTCTAATTTCTTAGTTACTTCCCCTTCTGCATCATTTCCTCAAATTTGCGCCTGAACTGCGCCTCGGTTGCGCCGTTGATTTCGGTGCGGATCGGCATGTGGTCGGTGATGATTGGCCTCACGCCGGGCGCAGGCGGTGCCCCCGGAACGATCACCCGCCAGATAATCCCCGCAGTGTCATCGCTGACCAGCAATGCGCCGGTGCGATCAAAGCCGACCCAAGTTGGCCGCCCGCGCACGTGAGTCTTGTCTTTAACGAAGCCAGTGAGCACCGGAACCGGCATACCGAGTGGATTTCCGTGATCGTCAAATTTCACAAACACCACATCGTAACCCGAAATTGGGTTGCGGTTCCACGATCCGTGCCGGGCAACAAAAGCGCCATTGCCAAAATCCAGCCCAAGCCGCAATCCGGCAGGCGCAAATCGCATGCCGAGCGTCGCAGTATGCGCGCCGAGCGCATATTCGGGCTTGCGGATATATTCGTTGAGGTAAATCGGCATCGGCACATCGACCCGCTCGTCGAGCTTGTCCTTCCAGTAATACCACGGCCAGCCGTATTGCGCGCCAATCGGCACATTGCTCATGTAATCGGGCACCAGATCAGGCCCCAGCTGATCGCGTTCGACCACCGCGGCCCACAATTCGCCGCTCGCCGGGTTCCAGTCCATGCCGTTGGGGTTGCGCATGCCGCTGGCGAACTGGCGCGGACGGCCAGAGGCGAGATCAATCTCCCAGATTGCCGCGCGGCCGGTTTCCTTGTCGATACCGTTTTCAGCAATGTTGCTTGATGATCCCACCGCGACATACAGCTTCTTGCCATCTGGGCTGAGCAGCAAATTGCGCATCCAGTGATTGCCGCCGCCGGGCAGATCCATCAGCTTAACCGGCGCGCCGGTAAGCGTGGTTGCGCCGGGGGTGTAATCGAAGGCGAGCACCGCGTTATGGTTGGCGATGTAAAGCTTGCCGTTGCCCCAGGCCATGCCCGATGGCGAATCGAGGCCCTCGGTTCTCAGGGTAAACCGCTGTTCGACGCTGCCATTGCCATCGGCATCGCGCAGTAGGATAATCGCATTAGGCGAGCCAAGGTTGGCGCCCGCCTGCTTGTATAACTCTTGCGCGACGCGATCCTTCAGCCCGCCGCTGACCTTTTCCACTGGATGATCGGCCTCAGCCACCAGCACATCGCCATTCGGCAGGGTCATGATTACGCGCGGGTGATTGAGGCCCGCAGCAAAGCGGCTGACCTGCATCCCCGGCGCGGCCTGCGGTGCTTCAGCCGCGCCCCAGCCAATAATATCAGGGATAACCACAGAGGGTATTTTCTGCACGTCTGGATCGACCAGCGTGATGTCTTTGCCCTCGGTCGTGCTGATTGAACGGTCACTCGAATGACCATATTTGGCGTAAAGCCAGAAGCCCAGAATGATCAGGGCGAAACAGACGAGGGCTACGAGGAGCTTGCGGAGCAATTTCATGGCATTGGAGATAAGCCTTGTCGGGCCTTGCGGCAATGGTCCTATCGGCTAGGCTGTTGGCGTTATGTATCAATTTGCCCCCAGTGCCTCGGCAGCCAAGCCCGAAATGTACGCAGAGCTGCGCGCCGCCGCCGCCGCCCTGATCGATCGTGAGCCCGATGCGGTGGCCAATATGGCCAATATCGCGGCGCTGATCTGGCAATTTGTCCCCGATCTTAATTGGGCGGGGTTCTATCGCATGGTGCCCGGAACGAACGGCGAAGAGCTGGTGCTCGGTCCCTTCATTGGCAAGCCCGCCTGTATCCGAATCGCGCTTGGCCAAGGCGTTTGCGGTGCAGCGGCGGCGGGCGGAAGGGTGCAGATGGTCGCCGATGTCCATGCTTTTCCCGGACATATTGCTTGCGACGCCGCGAGCCAGTCAGAACTGGTGGTGCCGGTGCTGCGCCACGGCACAGTGATCGCGGTGATTGACCTCGATAGCCCCACGCCAGCGCGGTTCGATGCCGATGATGCGGTAGGGATAACGGCGCTTGCTGCGCTGATCGCCAACGCAATCTAACCGGGCCGCATTGCTCCGTTTCGGGACAGCAGGGCAAAGTTTGCGGGCAAGGTCTTGGTTTTCTGCGCGTTACGATGCTAAATTCCAAGTTAACAGGCGGGACTCGGCGTTTCACCTGACTTATTGAGGGGTCTCCCATGCGCCATAGCGCCATAGCCAGCATCGCCGCCGCCGCCATCATGGCGTCATCCGCCCCTGCTTTCGCCCAAAATCAGCGCGGCCCGATGCCGCCTCCTAGCTGGCAGGGAAGCTATCAAGGTGGCTATCAGGGCGGATACCAAGGCGGTGGCTACCAGAACGGTGGTTACCAAAATCAAGCTGACTACCAAAATCAGGATTATGACCAGCAGCGCGACGATTGGCTGGCTGAATGTCGCCATAGGCTTGGCAGCAACGGCGTTACCGGAGCGGTAATCGGCGGGGTTATCGGCGGCGTTGCCGGTCACGAGATCGCTGGACGGCATGATGGCGTGCTGGGAACTGTTGCCGGAGCCGTTGTTGGCGCGGTTGCCGGACGGGCCATCGAGAAATCTGCGGGCCGCGGCCGGGCGAATGACCGATGCGAGGCGATGCTTCAGGGTTATGGCCAGCAGGGCGGATATGGCGGACCCCAACAAGGCGGCTATGGCTACCCGGGCTATGGTTATGGTTATGCAGTTCCGATGATGATGGTGCCAGTAATGATGGTCCCTGCGATGGCCCCCGCCGCTCCCAAGAGCGATTGCAAGGAAGTGGTGACCACCGAATATGTCACCACCTATGAAACCGTTCGCCGCCGGGTGATCTACAAACGCCCGGCACCGCATTACAAGCGCGTTCCGGTCTATGTACCCGACAAGCGCCTGCGCATGGTGCCAGACAAGCGGATTATGGGTAGCTAAGGGGCTGAATTGGTTTCTTAATCGGAATGAAAATCACGGCCGGGAAGTTGCGCTGCGCAACTTTCCGGCCTTCTTGATTCACTGGTCGTTGTGATTTACCGGCCGTTTTGATTCAGATGCCGCCACCGGTCAGCCGCTGGCAAACCAGATCGAGCTGATCGAGCGTGGTGTAACGGATCGTCACCATGCCAGATCGCGGATCGGCATCGGCCTTAATCCGCACCGCAAGCCCGAGGAACTCTTCAAGGTGCGTTTGTACTGCCGAAATATCGGCATCTTCCGGCCCTTTGCGCGATTCGCGAGCGCGGCGCGGTGGCGAATCGCCGCGATGCTTCATCCGCACGACGTTCTCAACCTCGCGCACCGACATCCGCCGGTCAATCGCAGCCCTTGCAATCAGCGCGGCATTTTCCGCGCCGATCAATGCCCGCGCGTGGCCCATCGCCAGCTTGCCCTCTTCAACAAGATCAAGCACTTCCACCGGCAAGGCGAGCAGGCGCTGCAAGTTGGCGACGTGGCTGCGTGATTTATCGACCAAGCGGCCGATCTCGGTCTGCGTCATTCCTTGCGAATCGGCGAGCCGCTGATAGGCGCGGGCTTCTTCGACCGGATTGAGGTCTTCGCGCTGAAGGTTCTCAATTAGCGCCAGAGCCGTGACATCGCCGTCTGATAGATCGCGAACAAGTGCAGGGATTTCATGTAGTTGCGCTCTTTGCGCCGCGCGCCACCTGCGCTCCCCGGCGACCAGTTGATAGCGTCCCTGCCCCAGCGGACGGACGATAATCGGCTGGATAACCCCGCGCGTGGCAATCGAGGTCGCCAGTTCTTCAAGTGCGGCCCCATCAAACCGGCGGCGCGGCTGATCGGGGTGAGCTTCAATCGCGGCGACCGCTAGTTGCGCCAGCCCTGAGGGAGCCCCGCCGCCGGGTGCGCTTGCCACCAAAGGCTCTTCCCGGCGGCTTTCGCCCATGAGTGCGCCAAGCCCGCGCCCAAGAGCCGGGATTTTGCGTTTCGCAATGGTCGCCGCTTCTGGGGGGTGGGGGTTGGCCGAAATGCGCGCTATCGAATCGTCGTTCATGCGGCTTTCCTTTCGCGGGGCAGGCGCCCGATCATTTCACGCGCCAGCGCCATATAGGCGCGACTGCCCGAACAGTTCTGATCGTAAACAAGCGCAGGCAGGCCGTGACTCGGCGCTTCGGACAGCCTTACATTGCGCGGGATCACCGTATCGAACACCAGCCCGCCAAGGCAAGATCGGACATCGTCCGACACCTGATCGGTCAGCCGGTTGCGGCGATCAAACATTGTCAGCGCGACGCCGAGAATCGAAAGTTCGGCATTAAAGCGCTGCTGCACCAGCTCAACCGTCTTGAGCAGCTGGCTCAAGCCCTCCAGCGCGAAGAATTCGCATTGCAACGGCACCAGTAACGTGTCCGCCGCCACCAGTGCATTAAGTGTCAGAAGTCCGAGCGAGGGCGGGCAATCGATAAAGGCGATGTCATGGCCGACATGCTGCGCCAATGCGTGCGACAGCCGGTAGGTGCGGTGCTCAACCGCCACCAGCTCAACTTCGGCTCCCGACAGATCAACCGTTGCCGGAACCAGATCGAGACCGGGGATGCGCGTTGGCACCACGCAAACTGAGAGCAGCGCTTCCTCAACCAAAACATCATAGGTTGATGCACCGCGATCAGGCGCAGACAAGCCAAGGCCGGTCGAGGCATTGCCCTGCGGATCAAGATCAATAAGCAAGGTTTTCCAACCAGTTGCTGCCATGGCCGTGGCCACGTTGATCGCCGTAGTGGTCTTTCCCACCCCGCCCTTTTGATTGGCAACCGCTACAGTTATCACGGCTTTCGCCCCCTTTTGGCTGCTTTTTCCGAAACTTCGCCAACGATAATTCCCGCTTGCGGATCGGTTAGCGATTGTTCCACGTGAAACGCGTGATGCCAACCGCCAAGTTCTGACAGTTCGTGCCTTGCTGACCGCCCCTTCGGCAACAGCCAGGTGGTCGCGGTTGTGGAGAAACGTGCGGATAGATCGAGCAATTTGCCTAATGGAGCGAATGCCCGTGCCGAAATGACACCAAAAGGACTGGTTGGGACGAGTTCCAGTCGGTCACCGATGACTTTTGCGTTGGTCAACCCGAGCGAATCGGTAACCTTCTCGAGCCATTCGATTCGCCGCTTTCGCGATTCGACCAAGGCAATCTCGGTTTCGGGCAATAGGCAGGCAATCACCAAGCCTGGAAACCCCGCCCCGGTGCCGAGATCTAGCCAAGGCCCGCCGAGTGTTTCACGTGGAACATGGAGGAGCAACTGCGCAGAATCGGCAATGTGTCGCTGCCAAATCGCCTCAAGGCTCGCCACTGAGACAAGGTTTTGTTGGCTATTTTCCTCAGCGAGCAGCGCCGCAAGTCGGTCAAGCCGGTCCATAGCCGCTTCATCAGCCTGTGCAAGCGCCGCCACCCACGCTCGTGCCTCGGCCTCATCATGGATCACGCCGCACGGCGCCGGGCATGGATGAGTAGCGCGGCGAGCGCGGCAGGGGTAATCCCCGGAAGCCGCCCTGCTGCCGCAAGCGTTGCCGGTCGCGCGCGGTTCAAACGTTCAACCATTTCGCGCGAAAGCCCCGGCGTATCGACATAGGGAAACTGATCGCCGAGCGACAAAGCCTCGCTCGCGCGCAGGTCACGTAGCTCGCTGTCCTGCCTTGCGAGATAGGGAGCATAGGCGGCGTCCTCGGCAACTTCAGCTGCGAGATCGGCGTCCTCGGGCATGGCCTCGCCCAGCCACGGAGCGAGTGCCTCCAGATCGATCCCGCCAAATCGCAGCCATTCACGCATGGAAAGACGGCCCGTGTCTGTCCGCACGGGCAGGCCAGCGCGAGAAAGATCGGCCGCGCCAACCTCGGTTTCCAGCGCTGCGTCAAACCGAGCGCGCTCATCCGCACGCTGCGCGAACCAATTGCTTCGCTCCTGCCCCACCATGCCCGCCGCAATCCCTAACGGAGTCAGCCGGGTCGAGGCATTGTTCGCGCGAAGCCGCAGCCGATATTCAGCACGCGCGGTGAGCATGCGATAGGGCTCAGAGACTCCGTGCAACGTCAGATCGTCGATCATCACCGCCATATAGCTGTTCGCCCGGTCAAGCGGGGCGACCTCGCGACCGAGTACACTGGCCGCTGCGTGCATTCCCGCTACCAGCCCTTGCGCGGCGGCTTCTTCGTAGCCGGTCGTGCCATTGATCTGGCCCGCGCAATAAAGCCCCGGAATTTCGCGCAATTCAAGGCTTGGCCGAAGCGCGCGCGGATCGATGTGATCGTATTCAACCGCGTAGCCCGGAACGATCATTTCGACCTGCCCCAGCCCTGCCATCGTCCGCAGCATAGCCAGCTGAACATCGGTTGGTAGCGATGTCGAAATCCCATTGGGATAGACCACAAGCGTATCGAGGCCCTCGGGCTCGAGGAACACCTGATGGCCTTCACGATCAGCAAAGCGGTGGATCTTGTCCTCAATCGAAGGACAATAACGCGGCCCGGCAGCACCAATCGCACCCGAAAACAGCGGTGAACGGTGCAGGTTAGCGCGGATGACGTCGTGGCTGGCCGCGTTAGTGCGGGTGATTGCGCAGGCGATCTGCGGGAGGATTCGCTTGGACCCACCCATCGCCGACATCAACCAAAGCTCGCTATCCGATGCCTGCTCATCGAGCTGCGCCCAATCGATCGTCCGGCCATCAAGCCGGGGCGGTGTGCCGGTCTTGAGCCGTGCCATTGGCAGCCCTGCCCCGCGCAGCTGATCAGCCAGAACTTTCGCCGAATCTTCGCCGATCCGCCCACCTGTCAGCCGTTCCTCGCCGCGAAACAGTGTGCCGCCAAGGAACGTTCCGGTGCAAAGCACAACAGCGGGCGCGGTAAGCATGGTGCCATCGGCGAGCGTCAACCCTGCCACGCTCCCCCCAACAAAGTTCAGAGCAGCCGCTTCCCCGGCGATCAGCGTCAGGTCGCCCTGCTGGGCGAGGATCGCCTGAACCGCAGCCTTGAACCGCTTGCGATCAGCCTGAACGCGTGGACCCTGAACCGCGGAGCCCTTTGATCGGTTGAGCATCCGGTAGTGAATCGCACCCGCATCGGCCGCACGGGCAATCACGCCATCGAGCGCGTCAACCTCGCGCACCAAATGGCCTTTACCCAGTCCGCCAATCGCCGGATTGCAGCTCATCGCCCCAATGGTCGCAAGTTCAAAGGTCACCAGCGCTGCACGCGCACCCATCCGCGCAGCAACAGCGGCGGCTTCCACCCCGGCATGGCCTCCGCCGACTATGATGACATCAAAGCTTTGCATGGTGTGGGCTTTAGCTGTGCGTCGCGCCCGGGTCAAAGCGCGGGTGTTTCACGTGGAACGTTGTGGTGCGCGGAGGGTTAGGTTGGCGCGAGTCTTCGACAGGCACAGGATGAGCGGATGTTGTAGTGTTCTTCGAATTTTTGGGTCCAATCCTCCCAAACCCGCTAATCCCAACTCAACCCAACCAACCCCCTACTTCCCAATACAAAATCGGCCAAACAGCGCATCGAGCATGTCCTCAGTCGTCGTCCGCCCCAACAAGGCATCAAATGCCACACGCCCCACACGCAAATTCTCCGCAATCAACAATGGATCACGTTCGTGTCCCGCTTCTGCCAAGACATGCGCCGCGCGGGTGAGCAATTGGTGTTGCCGTTCATTGAGCGCGACATCTCCCGGCCTCGGCATTGATGCGCGCGCTGCGGTGACGAGGTCTTGGCGCAGCGCATCCATCCCTTCGAGCGTCACCGCCGAGACATGGTGCCGCGCTCCTGGCCTTGACTTGGTGCCCGCACGGTCAATCTGTGAAGCCACATCCCATGCGCCCTGCGGTCCCTGGCCTTCGGGCCCTAACCACAACACAAGATCAGCCCGGTCGAGCGCCTCAAGCGCGCGTTCGATGCCAATTGCTTCAACCTCATCATCGACAAAATCGTGCAAGCCAGCGGTATCGGCGAACAGGAAGGGGATACCTTCGAGCGCCACTGGCCGGGTCAAAACATCGCGGGTAGTGCCTGCGATAGGTGTGGCTATGGCCGCATCATCTTCAACCAAAGCATTGAAAAAAGTGCTTTTCCCGGCATTCGGCGGGCCAGCAATAACCACCCGATAGCCCTCACGCAGCTTTTCAGCGCGCGGTCGGGCTAGCCATCCTGCTATGTCACGGTGAAGCCCACCCAGCTTCTGCGCAAAATTCGCCGGGAGCAGCGCAACGTCATCCTCATCGGCAAAATCAAGCGCCGCCTCAAGGCTGGCCGAGACATCGAGCAGCGCGCCGCGCCATTCTTCAACCTGCCGCGAGAATGCACCGCCCGCCATCGCCTGCGCAGAGCGGCGTTGCAGTTGCGTTTCCGCGCTGAGCAGATCCGCCAGCCCCTCGGCCTCGGCCAGATCAATGCGGCCATTGGCAAAGGCACGCCGGGTGAACTCGCCGGGATCGGCGCGGCGCAGGCCCGGCATGGCTTCTAGCGCCTGCTCAAGCCCCGAGACGACCGCTCGGCCACCATGAAGGTGGAATTCGGCCACATCCTCACCAGTGACGGTTCCCGGCCCCGGCAGCCACAGCACCAGCGCGCGGTCAATCACTTCGCCTTCGACATCGATCAGGTCACAAATGGCCGCGCGGCGTGGCTCAGGCAGATGGCCGGCGAGAATGCGCATAACATCGCCAGTCTGCGGCCCGCTGACGCGCACCACAGCAATTGCGGCAGGTGGTGAACCGCTCGAAAGGGCGAAGATGGTGTCGGTCATCTAAACAGGTGCGGACTAATCCGCCTTTTTCGACTTTGCCAAGCCGCCCTCAATAAATTGCTGGAACATCTTCAGCCCGATCTCGCCCATCGGTGCGACTTGCTTGGCCATCGCCTGAAGCTGGTCGATCGAGCCAACTCCCTTCATCGCCTTTGCCAGGGCATCGACATAGACGTCGTTGGCCTTGGTAACATCGGGCAGGCCAAGGAACCGGCGCGCCTCTTCAGGGCTGCAATCGATCTCTACGTTGACTTTCATGCGGGGGGCACCTCTCCGGCAGGGGTTGGGGCAATTGGGTTAAGCCAAGGATATGGTGCTGGCACAGCCCCCTTGCAATGTCCATGCGGCGCGGCAAAGACGGCGCGAACACCCATTGCGCAAGGAGATAGACCGTGGCCAAAACCGTCAGCATTCCCACATTCGACGGAGCCGGAACCTTCCCCGCCTATGTGGTCGAACCTGCCGGCGAGCCGAAGGGCGCAATCATCGTGGTTCAGGAGATATTTGGCGTGAACCGCGGCATCCGCAAGAAGGCTCAGCACTGGGCCTCACTCGGCTATCTCGCGGTCGCGCCAGAGGTGTTTTGGCGGCAGGGCCTCAGAATTGATCTTGATGCGGATATTCCCGAGCAATTCCAGCAGGCTATCAGCCATATGATGGCGCACGATTTCGATCTGGGCATTCAGGATGTTGAAGCGACAATCCGCTGGATTCGGCGGGAAGCGGGTGTGCCCAAGGTCGGCCTGGTTGGTTACTGCATGGGCGGCAAGGTCGCCTATCAGGCAGCGACGAGGACCGATATCGATGCCTCGGTCGGTTATTATGGCGTGGGAATAGACCAAATGTTAAACGAATCGCGCGCCATCGCCCGCCCGCTGATGCTCCACATCCCCATCGCCGATCATTTCGTCGGGCCTGAGGCGCAGGCGGCGATTCACGCAGGGCTTGATGGCAATTCCCACGTGACGATCCACGATTACGAAGGCCTCGATCACGGATTCGCCGCCGAACACGGCGTGCGGCGTGATGAAGCTGCGGCGGCGCTGGCGGATGGGCGCACGGAGGCGTTTTTTGGGGTGAATTTGGGTCGGTCGCAGTAGTCTTAGTACCATTACAGGAGGTTTCTGGACATTTTGTTTTTTATATGGGGCACCTCGAACAATGGCGATTTCGGCCTGAGGTGGGCCGCCTGACGGGGTGCCGTCCGGCCGGGGCCGTCGCTTTTGGGTCCCTTCG
>JAYVNC010000301.1:0-3217 GCA_043758655.1 Novosphingobium sp. | reverse complement strand
TTTGGTCTCATCTTCGTTCCTTCGTCACTACGATGAAACCAAAACCCTCCTCTGCTCAATACCGCATATCTGTCTCATAGGTGCTGACGGGGAACAGGGCCAACTGGCTGCTCGACCGGCTGATCTATCGCGGGGTCAAGGGTAAGGCCAAGGCCTACCTTGGCACAAAGATTGAAGCGCAAATGTATTTGGGTGAGCGGGATTTGTTTTGATTGCGCGCACTAGGGGGACACACGCTTGCGCTGCACCGGTGGGGGCGGCATAGGCTGGCGCCATGCACGATATCAAATTCATCCGCGAAAATCCTGAAGCTTTTGACGCCGGTCTGGCGCGGCGGGGGATTGAACCCAAGGCAGCAGTGATCCTCGCGATTGATGCTGCACGGCGCGCTTCGGCGACGCGGATGCAAGAAGACCAGAACCGGCGCAATGAGGCTTCCAAGGCGATCGGCGCGGCAATGGGCAAGGGTGACAAAGACACCGCCGAGCGGCTCAAGGCCGAAGTTGCCTCGCTTAAAGACACGCTGCCCGAAGTCGAACGTCAGGAACGAGAACTGACCGGCGAGTTGCACGATGCGCTCGCGGGGCTGGCGAATGTCCCCGATGCCGATGTGCCCGAAGGCGCAGATGAGGCTGGCAATGTTGAGATTGCGCGCTGGGGGACACCGCGTGTGTTTGCATTTGCCGCCAGGGAACACGCCGACATTGGCCCTGCGCTAGGCCTCGACTTTGAAACCGGCGCGCTGATTTCGGGCGCGCGGTTCACTTTCTTGCGCGGGCAAATGGCGCGGTTGCAGCGGGCGCTGGGGCAATTCATGCTCGACCATCAGACCGGCGTTAACGGCTATACCGAATGCGCGACCCCGCTGCTGGTGCGCGAAGAATCGCTGTTCGGCACCGGCCAGTTGCCGAAGTTTGCTGAAGACAATTTCCAGACCACCGATGGCCGCTGGCTGATCCCCACCGCCGAAGTTTCGCTGACCAACTCCGTCCGCGATCAAATCCTGCCCGACGCTGAACTGCCGATCCGCATGACCGCGCTCACCCCGTGTTTTCGCTCTGAGGCAGGCGCGGCGGGCAAGGATACGCGCGGCTATATTCGCCAGCACCAGTTTGAAAAGGTTGAGCTGGTGACGATTTCGCGGCCTGAGGAGAGCGCCGCCGAGCACGAGCGGATGACCGGCGCGGCGGAATCGATCTTGCAGGCGCTGGGTCTGCCCTATCGCAAGATGCTGCTGTGCGCCGGCGACATGGGCTTCACCGCCAAGCGGACCTATGACCTTGAGGTCTGGCTGCCCGGCCAGAACGCCTACCGCGAGATTTCATCGTGTTCAAACTGCGGCGATTTTCAGGCGCGGCGGATGAATACGCGCTATCGGCCTGAAGGTGCAAAAGGCACGGCATTCGTCCACACGCTCAACGGTTCGGGACTAGCTGTTGGCCGCACGCTGGTCGCGGTACTGGAGAATTATCAGCACGAGGACGGCTCGGTTGACGTGCCGCCCGCGCTTGCGCCTTACATGGGCGGCGTTACCCGGTTGGAGCCTTCCTGATGCGTATTTTGCTGACCAACGACGATGGCATCAACGCGCCGGGGCTGGCAGTGCTGGAACGGATCGCGCGCAAACTGTCGGACGACATATGGATTTGCGCGCCGAGCGAGGAACAATCCGGCGCGGGCCACAGTCTCACCCTCACCAAGCCCCTCCGCTTGCACAAACACACCGAGCGGCGCTTTTCAGTGGCGGGAACGCCGACTGATTCGGTGACGATGGCGCTCAAAAAAGTGCTGCCCGAACCGCCCGACCTGATCCTTTCGGGCGTCAATCGCGGCGCGAATCTGGGCGATGATGTCACTTATTCGGGCACGGTTTCCGCCGCGATTGAGGGCGCGCTGGCGGGAATACGCTCGATTGCGCTCAGCCAAGTCTATTCGAAGGAGGGCATGGCCGATACCGTGCCCTTCGATGCCGCCGAGGCCTGGGGCGAGCGGGTGGTGCGGCAGTTGATTGACACGCCGTTCACCCCGCGCACGCTGATAAATGTCAACTTCCCGCCGCTCACCGCCGATGCCGTCAAAGGCGTGCGCGCGGTGCGCCAAGGGTTCCACGATTACGCGCGCGGATCGGTGGTCGAGGGCAAAGACCCGCGCGGCTATCGCTATTACTGGTTCGGGCTTTACGGGATTGAGCACACGCCGGGGCATGACAGCGACCTTGAAGCGATTGGCGATGGCTATATTTCGGTGACCCCCCTGCATCTCGACCTGACTCACGATGCGTCAATGGCGGCGCTCAAGGCCAAATTTGCATGAAGCACGCCGTGCTTCTCCTCGCGCTCGCCCCACTGCTGATCGCGGCGGCGCCGGAGGATGAAACTAGGCACAAGGTCAAGGACGGTGAGACGCTGGCCGGGGTCGCCGCACGTGCTGTTGTCCCGCGCGTGCTGATTATCGAGGCGAACGGGCTGAAAGCGCCCTATACCTTGCGCAAAGGCCAGATGCTGATCATCCCACGACGCCGCACCCGCGTGGTTGAGCCGGGCGAAACCGGCTTTGGCATCGCCTATGACGAAGGCGTCTCATGGAAAGACATCGCCACCGCCAGCGGCCTCGATCCGAACAAGCCGCTGAAGGCCGGGGCGAAACTGGTAATCCCGACGGTGAGCGAGCCCAAAGCCGCCGTGGCTAAACCCGCTCCCGCCGATGAACCCGCCGCCGACCTACCCGATCACCCCAAATTCGCCTGGCCCGCTGATGGCAATGTGCGCAGAGGCTTCACCCCGCCTGCCCGTCGGGGCGCGCATTCCGCCATCGACATCGCTGGCGAAGAGGGCGATCCGGTGCGCGCCACCGCCAAAGGCCGGGTCGTGTTCGCCGGGAACGAGCCGAAGAAATTCGGACAATTGGTGGTGATTGATCACGGCGGCGGCTGGTTCTCCGCCTATGCCAAGTTACAGGAAGTCAGCGTCAAGAAGGGCAAAAAGGTGCGCGCGGGCGATCAGGTCGGGCTGCTCGGCAACACCGGTTCAACCCCCAACACCGAACTGCATTTTGAACTGCGGCATAACAATGTGCCGGTTGATCCTGAGAGCGTGCTGCCTGAGCGGGATTAGGGGGATGTTGAATCCCCCTCCCCGTGGGGAGGGGTTGGGGATGGGAAGCGAGGCCGTTAGGCTGAGCATCACACCAGCGTCGCACACCCCCACCCAGCCTCCCC
>JAYVNC010000300.1:0-3218 GCA_043758655.1 Novosphingobium sp. | reverse complement strand
TCACATCGATGTTGACGGTGGGCGAGCCGTTCTGGCCGCAACTTGCCGTTGCAGCCAAGGCCGCAAGGCTGGCGAGGGTAAGCAAGAGGCGTCGCGGGAATGCCATTACAGGCGGGATTAGGACGACCGGGCAGTCATCGCAACCTTCGGCGCTCAAATCTTGCGCAGTGGGCCTTCATCGCGGACCAGCATCGGCGTGAGCAGACGGCGTGCGAAAAAATCGTCGGTCTTCGGGGATACTTTTTCCGGCGCACGTGCTGCGGCAGGATCGATCTCGTTGCGAAAGGCGATGCCAAAGCGGTCGCCCTGAACCCAGGCGACGGTGCCCTCGGTCCAACCGGCCCGGCGCAAATTGACCCATACCGCCTGACCGCGTGAAACCCGCGCCGATCCCTCGGCCATCATTCCGCCTGCGGAAAGATTGCGCATCTTGACCTTGCGTTCAAGATCTTCGCCGTCAATGCGCAGATCGACCAGCACGAACAGGCTGTCGCGCGCAATTTGGCGGTGCTCCATATCGCTCATGATCACTTTCAAATCCCTCATTGCCGTCTCCGCGCCTGCCATGGGGCTGACTCAGGAGTGGTATGGGGATCGATATTAGCATCACGGCAAACAAGACGTTAACAACCGGCGCGCGCTTTTGCCGCGTACCAGAATGGGTCAACCTTTATGTGTCAATCGTCGCGTGAGACTTTTTCGCGTCGTTCATGCGCTTGCTGTGCCTCGACTGTCATCGTCGCGATCGGACGCGCGGTAAGCCGGCCAAGCCCGATTGGCTCACCGGTTACTTCGCAAAAGCCGTATTCGCCCTCTTCGATTCGGCGGAGGCCCGAATCGATCTTGGTAATCAATTTGCGCTGACGATCACGCGTGCGCAGCTCGATTCCCCAGTCGGTTTCGCTCGATGCACGGTCATTGAGGTCAGGCTCACGGATCGGGCCTTCCTGAAGCTGGTGCAACGTATCGGCCGAACTATCGAGGATCGCTCGCTTCCACGCGTTGAGCAGTCGGCGAAAGTATTCAAGCTGAGCCTCACCCATATAGGGCTGACTGTCGTTGGGCTCGTAATCTCCGGCAATGGCACGCTTCGCCTTGACCAGAATATCGATGTCGTCTGCCGTAGTCGTGGGCATGGATGATCCTCTAAGTCCGGTGCGGAACCTCACTCAACCTATTGTTCCGGCTTGTTGCCGGTAACGGTCCATCTCCGGTTTGAGCGCGCCTATAAGCGTCGTCTCGGGCCTGCACAAGCGGGATATTAAATGGAGTTTGATGGGCTTAATAAAGATGATGGTGGCCCCCTTCAAAAAAACTTAACCCCGCCGTTAACCATTTGTTGACCATGATCCGGCAGCTTGGGTTTTGAGGCAGCCGAACCCGGTCTGCATCAGGGGGTTTACGATCATGAGTGCAGTCTGGAACATTGAGGCCAATGTCACACCGGCCAACGAATCTGCCGCCGACATGCTGGTGGCATCTTGCCTCGCCGCTGCCGCGCAGGGCGATATCAGCGCTTACTTCGATCTCGGCGTTGCCTATTCAACCGGCAGCCACGGCGCCGACAGCGACATGATCGAAGCGCACAAGTGGTTCAACCTGGCAGCGGTCGCCGGATACGATGACGCCGCGCAGTGCCGCGCCGACATTTCTGATGAAATGACCGCCCGCGAAATCGCCGAAGCCCAACGCCGCGCCCGCGAATGGATCGCTGCAACAAGCCGCAAGGCTGCTTAGTTTTCCGACTGCGGTTGAATGCCGCGCGTTGGACATAAAAGTAGTCTGGTTCGCGCAGAGGCGCAAAGGCGCAGAGAAGTTTTGCTTCGCCGCAGGCAGATTTCAAAAAGGTGTGTGCCGTAATTCCCAAACCCGGATTTAATAACTGGCTGCGCCGCATGTGCTACATCTCTGCGCCTTTGCGCCTCTGCGCGAACCTAACTACCCTATTCTTTTTTGAACGGCGTTCGGGTTACTAGGAACATTTGCTGGTCCGACACCCCTTCGCGCTCGCGCTCAAGAAAATCTGACACGGCTGCCCGGAAGCCCGGATGGACAATATGGTGCGCGGACCAGGTTTGCACCGGGCCATAACCCCGGGCCAATTTGTGGCCGCCTTGCGCGCCCGCTTCAACCCGGGCGAGGCCCAGTTCAATGGCCGCGTCGATGGCCTGATAATAGCACAGCTCAAAATGCAGGAACGGCTTATCAACCGCCGCCCCCCAGTATCGCCCATAGAGCACATCAGGCCCAATAAAATTGAGCGCGCCTGCCACCGGAACATCATCAATGAAGGCGAGGATCAGTAGAATTTTGTCGCCCATCCGCTCGCTGAACAGGCTGAAAGCCTCGCGCGTCAGATAGGGCCGCCCCCATTTGCGCGCGCCGGTGTCCTGATAGAAATGCCAAAATGCCTGCCAATGCACCTCGCGGATTTCCGGCCCTCGCAGCCTGCGGATCGTCACGCCGTCCTGCGCCGATGCCCGCTCCTTGCGCAGGTTCTTGCGCTTGTCTGATGACAGCGCGCGCAGGAAATCATCGAAGCTGGCGTAGCCCTTATTCTCCCAATGGAACTGGATGTCACTGCGCAGCAGCCAGCCCGCCGCCTCAAACACCGGCAACTGCGCAGGTTCAATAAAGGTCGCGTGGGCGGATGACAGGCTATGTTCTTGGCACAGGCCCTCGGCGGCGCGCAGCAGCGGCAGGGCCAGTGCCGGATTGCGGGTGAGCAGCCGCGGGCCTGTGGCGGGAGTGAACGGCGCGGCAATCTGCAACTTAGGGTAATAGCGCCCGCCCGCCCGGTGCCAGGCATTGGCCCAGGTGTGATCGAACACATATTCGCCCTGGCTATGGTCCTTGATATAGGCGGGAAGTGCGGCGGCGAGGCGGCCATCGGGGCCATCGATCAGGATTGGCGCGGGGCTCCAGCCGCTGCTGCCGCCAACGCTGCACGAATCTTCGAGCGCCGAGAGGAAGGCGTGGCTGGTGAATGGATTGCCGCTGGCATCAAGCGCATCCCATTCGTCAGCCGGAATTCCACCGACCGATGTTTCCAGCCGGGCAACAATCTCGCTCACGCCACGCCACGCCTGCGCCCTCAGCAATCGGGGCATCGGCATACATGGCAGCCCGCTCGCGCAGTTCCGGACTGCGCACCGTCCATGTCGCGACGGGAATCCCGCGCTTGCGCTGCGATGCGGCGAAGCGGCTGGGCAGATCGC
>JAYVNC010000299.1:0-10001 GCA_043758655.1 Novosphingobium sp. | reverse complement strand
TATCGAGCGGCAGCATTCCCCCCGGATCGGCGGCCTGCTGCACCTCTTCGGCGGTGTAATCGTATTGCCGCATCAGCCAGTCCGATTGGTAAAGCCGGTGTTCGCGCATTAGGGGCGCGCGTTGCAGCGGCAAAACCGCGCTGGCATCAGGGATTGGACTGAACGCAGAATAATAAACGCGGCGCAGGCGGAACCGGTCATACAGGCTGCTTGCTCGGCCGATGATGTCATGATCGCTCGCAGCATCAGCGCCGACGATCATCTGGGTTGATTGCCCGGCGGGCGCGAACGAAGGCGCGAAACGAAACTTGCGCTTGGCCTCGCGGTTTTCCTGAATGCCGTGATGCACGCCGAGCATTTCGCCCTCGATCCGGTCTGCGTTCTTGTCAGGCGCGAGCCGCGCAAGGCCTGCCACGGTAGGCAGTTCTACATTAAGCGAGAGCCGGTCCGCGTGTTTCCCCGCCTCGGCGATCAGTTCAGGATCAGCGTCAGGTATCGTCTTGAGGTGGATGTAGCCGCGAAAGTCATGATCTTCGCGCAAGGCGCGCGCGACCTCCACCATTTCTTCCATCGTCCGGTTTGATGACCGCACAATCCCTGAGGACAGAAATAGCCCCTCAATGTAATTGCGCCGATAAAACATTAGCGTCAGATCGACGACTTCGATGGGGGTAAACCGCGCGCGCCGTACGTTCGAGCTCTTGCGGTTGATGCAGTAATGGCAATCAAAAATGCAATGGTTGGTCAGCAGGATCTTGAGCAACGAGATGCACCGGCCATCGGGGGCATAGGCATGGCAGATACCGCTGCCCTCGGTAGATCCCAAGCCGCCCGCCTTTGAGCTGCGCCGTTTGGTGGTGCCGGATGATGCGCAAGAGGCATCGTATTTTGCTGCATCGGCAAGGATTTCCAGCTTTTCCTGAATCGATAAGGGGGACATATGTACCCTATATGTTCTCACTCCGACGGTGTCCAGAACAGAAAGTCATGCCAAGCACAATCGAATCAATCATCACGGTTTCCGGTCTCCCCCACGCGACCTTGGAACCTTTTCCCGCACCCTTCGTTTTTACCTCACCTAAACATTCAAAGGGGTTAATCATGAACTTAATCATTCTTCTTATCGTCGGCGGTGTCATTGGCTGGTTGGCCAGTATCGTCATGCGCACTGATGGCCAGCAGGGCATGATACTCAATGTCGTGGTCGGCATTGTCGGTGCAATGCTTGCAAGCTTCGTTGTTACGCCGCTTATCGGCGGCGCTTCGATCACCGCTGGTGGCGGTCTTAATGCAACATCGCTGATCGTATCGTTTCTGGGCGCGGTTGTGCTTTTGGCAATCGTTAACCTCGTTCGTCGCGGTTCGATTCGGTAAATATAAATTCGGTCGGCAGGGCTGAAACCCTGCCGATTAGATTGGGAGCCTGAAATGAAAAACACAGTTCTGCGCGCTATCGCGCTCGGCGGATTTGCCGCTGCCTCGCTCAGCCTTTCGGCATGCAACAATACCCCAACCGAAAAGAAAGCTGATGCGATTGAAGACAGCGCTGATGCGGTTCGCGAATCTGCGGACGCTACTGCTGATGCGATGGAAACCAAAGCCGATGCTATGGATACCAAGACAGACGGCAAGGATACAGCAGCCGAAAAAATGATGGACAAAAAGGCTGGCATGGTTCGCGCTTCGGGCGAAGCCAAGGCCGACGCCATGGAAAACAAAGCAGACGCCACCCGCAAAGCAGCGAACTGATTAACCAGCCTAGCGCCAAAACGCGCTTTGTAATGGTTCAGAAATTGGCGGTCTCACGCAGGTGAGGCCGCCAAACTGCATTAATACTGGAGGCGTTCTAGCAAAATACTTCGTGCGGAGGTTGGAACCATCCCGGCTCATCATTCGTTATGAGCTTGTCACCGCTGCACTCCTCCCTCTCCCCCCCTTGCAGTGGTGATACCCCCGAGGTCGTTGCGCGCTAACGCGCTGCTTCGGCTTCGGGGAACAACTTTTGGGGAGTGACTTACCCGGCTGCCTGACTCGATCGCCCCACAGGCAGGATTGGCTTGAACAGCCTGCGCGGAAGAGCTTGGTTTTGATCATTTGAGCCGTGGTCGATTTCGCGCAGCAATATCATTGAGATGAACTATCATTGAGATGAACTATGCAAGTAAACCAATATTGCTAGCCGCAGGTTTCAAGCGCGGCAGGAGACTTACTTCATGACCGATGCGGCGCAGGCCAATCTGGACCTTCGCGATGTCATGATGAATGACAACCAGCTGACCGAGAAACTCGATGGCCTGGCGCAGCTCGCGACCATTGTCTGCGGCGCTCCCATTGGTCTTGTCAGCCTCGTCGAAGCAGATGGACAGAAGTTTGTCGGCCGTGCTGGAATAGATGTCACCTCCACCCCGCTTGAACATTCATTCTGCGCCCAAGCGATGCGCAAACCCAATGGATTGGTAGTTCCCGATGCGCATCTCGATGATCGGTTCAGCGCCAATCCGATGGTGACCGGAAATCCAGGCATCCGCTTCTATGCTGGGCATCCGCTGACTTACACCACGGGTGAGCCATTGGGCAGCCTATGCGTAATTGATACCGAGCCGCGCGCGGATTTGAGCGCCGACCAGAAAAAGGCGCTTGAACTCCTCTCCTCCGCCGCCATGGCGATTATCGAACGTTGGCACACGGCGCGGCATAATGTGTTGCTTGAAGATCGCTCGCGGGTGCAGATTGAGGATCTCCAGCAGCGATTTAACCTGCTCGCCGATGCGCTTCCGCATATGGTATGGTCAACCCCGCCCGATGGCTTGAGCGACTATTTCAGCCGGCAATGGTGTGATTATACCGGCCAACCTGAAGGGGCCAGTTTTGGTGCCGGGTGGATGAGCTTTCTTCATCCCGATGATGTGCCAATCGCCGCCGAGGCATGGCAGGGGGCGGTGACAACCGGCAACGAGTACGAAACGCGGTATCGGCTGCGTCGGGGTGATGGTGAATACCGTTGGGTAATCGCCAAGGGCCTGCCGATGCGCGATGCTTCGGGCGCGGTTACCCGGTGGATTGGCACATGCACCGATGTCCAAACCGACGCGCTCAATGCCGAGAAGCTCGAACTGCTGTCCGAAGAGCTGAGCCACCGGATCAAGAATATCTTTGCCGTGATTAGCGGTCTGGTTTCGATGACGCGGCGCACCAACCCGCAATTTGAAGCGGTTTCAAACACGCTGTTCGGCCGCATCCTGTCGCTGTCGCGCGCGCATGAACTGGTCCGTCCGCAAGGCGTAGCCAGCGGGCGGTTTCGCAGCACCAACACGCTGGAAAATCTGCTGGAACAGGTGCTATCACCCTATCGCAGCGAAGGTGGCGAGCGGCTGCTGATCAGCGGCGATCATTTTGACATCGATGACAGTTCGGCCACCCCGCTGGCCTTGGTGTTCCACGAACTGGCGACCAATTCGGTGAAATATGGCGCGCTGGGCGGCAATTCCGGGCAGGTCACGCTCCATTACGGCGCGGGAAGCAGCGATGACACAATGCGAATCGTCTGGGCTGAACAAGGCGGCCCTGCGGTTACGCCGCCGACCAAAAAGAGCTTCGGTTACCGGCTGATCGAACTCAGCGCGACCAATCAGCTTGGCGGTGAGATTGCCTTTGATTGGCAACCGAGCGGATTGATTGTGACGCTGAACGTGCCGCGAAAATCGCTGATGCGGGATTGAGGGCTAACCCTCCGGGTTACACCTCAATCGCTTCAATCGCCTCACAGGCCTCAAGCCACGCGGCTTCGGCACGGGCGATTTGTTCCTGAACGCCCGCACGCTTGACCATCAGATCGGACATTTTCAGTTTCGCCAGCGCGGGCTGGGCTGAGCTGGGATCGAACATCGCGTGATCGACCGCGCTCAGCTCAACATTAAGCTTTTTGAGCGCCGATTCGGCGTGGCTGGCGTTAACCCGCAGCGCCTTGCCCTTTTCGCGTGCTTCGGCTGCCGCCCGGCGTTGTTCCTTTTTGTTGACCCCTGCTGGTGAGCCGCCGGGCACGCCATTGCCGCCCTTGCGGTCACTCGAAGGATCTTTTGCCAGCACGAAAGCGATGTAATCTTCAATCGATCCGTCAAAATCCTTCGCCGTGCCGGCATCGACCAGCACGAGGCGATCGGCTGTCATCTCGAGCATGTGCCGGTCATGGCTGACGATCATAACTGCGCCGGTATATTCATTGAGCGCCTGAATCAGCGCCTCGCGCGCATCGACATCGAGGTGGTTGGTCGGCTCATCGAGGATCAGCAGGTGCGGGGCATCGCGGGTGATCAGCGCCAGCGCCAACCGCGCGCGCTCGCCGCCTGAAAGCTTGCCAACCTCGGTTGTCGCCTTTTGTCCGGAAAAGCCGAACCGGCCAAGCTGGCCGCGCACCGCGCCGGGGGTTGAACCCTTCATCAGCTGGGTCATGTGCTGGAGCGGGGTTTCGCTGCGATCAAGCTCTTCAACCTGATACTGGGTGAAATAGCCGACGCGCATCTTGCCGCTGGCGTTCATCGCGCCATCCATCGGCGCAAGCTGGGCTGCGAGCAGCCGCGCCAGCGTGGTCTTGCCGTTGCCGTTGCGCCCGAGCAAGGCCATCCGCTCATCGGGATCAATCCGCAGGTTGAGGCGGCTGAGAATTGGCTCATCGGTATAGCCGACCGAGGCCATATCGAGCGTGATCAGCGGCGGGCGCAGTTCTTCTGGGCTGGGGAAATCGAAGCTCAGCGAAGGATCGTCGATCAGCTCGGCAATCGGCTGCATCTTGGCCAGCGCCTTGGCGCGCGACTGCGCCTGCTTCGCCGTCGAAGCGCGAGCGGAATTGCGCGCGACGTAATCCTGCAAGTGTTCGCGCTGGGCCTGCTGCTTGGCGCGGGCCGAGGCGATCTGCGCCTGCCGTTCGGCGCGCTGGCGTTCAAACGCGTCATAGCCGCCGGGGTACAGCGTCAGCTTGCCGCCCGCCAAATGCAGGATGTGATCGACAACATTGTTGAGGAAATCACGCTCGTGGCTGACCAGCAGGATCGTCGCCGGATAGCTTTGCAGGAAGTCTTCGAGCCACAGCACCGCTTCCAGATCGAGGTGGTTCGAAGGCTCATCGAGCAGCAGCAGATCGGGTGCGGAAAACAGCAAGGCGGCGAGCGCGACGCGCATCCGCCAGCCGCCGGAGAAACTCTCGAGCGGGCGGGTCTGAGCCTCTTCGTCAAACCCCAGCCCACTCAGAATCCGCGCGGCGCGGCTGGGGGCGGAATGGGCATCAATCGCGATCAGCCGTTCGTGGACGTCCGCCAGCCGGTGCGGTTCGTGGCAGCTTTCGCTTTCCTCCATCAGCGCCGCGCGCTCAGTATCGGCGGCGAGCACGGTTTCAAATGGTGAGGCATCACCGCCGGGGGCTTCCTGCGCGATATAGCCGATGCGGCTGCCGCGCGGCATGTCGACTGACCCCGCGTCCGCTTCAAGCATTCCGGCGATCACGCGCACTATGGTGGATTTGCCCGCGCCGTTGCGGCCGATCAAGCCAATGCGCCCACGCGGCGGCAGGCGGGCGGTTGCGCCGTCAATGATCGTACGTCCGCCAAGGCGAACCGTGATGTCCGTAAGATTAAGCATGGCGCGCCTCTAGGGCCTCGCGCGCTATAAGGGAAGCTCTGGAAACAGGACCGGCGCATCGCCCGGTTTCCAGGGATTGAAGCGCGTCATTGCCGCCGAAAAGCGTGAGGAAGCGACTTGGTGGGCGAGCCATGTTTGCAGGTGCGGCAACGGCTGGGCGTCGAACCATTCGCGGCCCACTGCGGCAAATTGGCGAATGAAGGGAACGATCGCAGCGTCGGTTATGCTGGTTTGGTCGCCGCAAAGATTGCCTGATACCGCCAATCGGAACTCCAGCAGCTCCGCCAATTCCACACAGGCTTGCCGATGTTCTATGGGGTCTGCGCTGTGCTGATGCGGGTATTTATAGCGGTCGAGATGGTGCTTGAATGGGCCGTCGTTGCTGGCGATCAGCGCGGCATCGTCGCCTTGCAGCCAGCCTTCAGGATCGCTTTGGTCGAGTGCCCAGCGCATGATTTCGATGCTTTCGTCGATCACCGTTCCATCGGGCAGCACCAGCACCGGCACCGTGCCTTTGGGTGATGCCTCGAGCATTTCTGCGGGTTTGGCCGAGAGCTTTACCTCGCGCAGTTCACAGACCATGCCGCTCGCCAGCAAGGCCAGCCGCGCGCGGATCGCATAGGGGCAGCGGCGGAAGGAATAGAGGATCGGCTCAGCCGCCACCTTTTTCCATCCCGATATGCGCCTTGCCCTGCGCGGCGGCGCGCGCCTCTTGCCGGTGCCGCTCGCGATAGCCTTCGCGCTGTTCTTCGCTGCGCTCGTCGTAGCAGGCGGGGCAGCTCACGCCCTCTTCAAACTGCGGCGATTCGCGGCCCTCGTCGCTCAAGGGGCGGCGGCAGGCGCGGCATAGCTTATAGGCACCCTGCACCAGCCCGTGGCCCACGGTGACGCGTTCATCGAAAACGAAGCATTCGCCCTGCCACAGGCTTTGCTCGGGCGGAACTTGCTCAAGGTATTTGAGGATGCCGCCCCGAAGGTGGAACACTTCCTCGATACCCTCGGACTTGAGGAAAGCGGTCGATTTTTCGCAGCGGATGCCGCCGGTGCAAAACATCGCGACTTTGGGGGGCTTGCCTTCACCGAGCAATCGCGCGCGCTCGGCGCGGAACCATTCGGGGAATTCGCGGAAGGTGGCTGTCTTGGGGTCAATCGCCCCGGCAAAGGTGCCGACCGCGACCTCGTAATCATTCCGCGTATCGATCAGAATGGTACCGGGATCGCTGATCAGCGCGTTCCAGTTCTCCGGCGAAACGTAGTTCCCGGCACCGGTTAGCGGATCAATATCGGGCTGTCCCATGGTGACGATCTCGCGCTTGATCCGCACTTTCATCCGGCGGAACGGCATGGGGGCGGCGCGCGAGAACTTGACTTCGAGCCCATCGCAGCCGGGCAGCGAACGGATATGCGCGAGCACGAGACCAATCGCCGCATTGCTTCCGGCAATCGTGCCGTTGATCCCTTCACGCGCAAGAAGAAGCGTGCCTTTGATGCCTTGTTTTTCGCAGAGCGCAGCCAGCGGTCCGCGCAGAGCCTCAGGCTCCTCGAACCGCGCAAAGCGATAGAGCGCGGCGACGCAGAAGGGCAATTCAGTCTCAGCCATCGCCGCGTCAGATAGCGCGGCGGGCGAGCCGCACAAGCGCTTCGTCAAGCGCGCCGAGGAAGCGCGAACGGTCAGCCTTACTGAAAGGAGCTGGTCCGCCAATCGCATCGCCGCCCGCGCGCAGGTCTGCCATGATCGCGCGGGTCGCAACGGCGCTGCCGATTGAGGCGAGGGTGAACGGCTTGCCATTGTTGCCGAGCACCGTCGCGCCCGCCTTCAGGCAGCGATCCGCGAGCAGGATATCGGTGGTGATGACCACGCTGCTGGCGGTGCAGTTTTCGGCGATCCAATCATCCGCTGCATCGAACCCGTCACTGACGATCATCCGCGTGATCAGCGGGTGCTCGGGCAGCCGCATGCGGGAATTGCTGACCACCACGACCGGCACGTTGAGGCGGAACGCGACCTTGTAAATCTCTTCCTTGACCGGGCAGGCATCGGCATCAACGAGGATGCGGAGTGCCTGTGCTGTCATGGGCGAGGGCCTTTGCGGAACGGTTTGCCTGCCCCACCGGGGCCGCCAGAACGGCCACCCGGACCGCCCGGCTTGCCCTTGAATCCAGGTTTGCCCTTGAACCCGGGCTTATCGGCAAAGCTGGCGCGGTCTTTGGATTGTCGATCGCCGAATGATCCGCTTTTGAATGGCTTGGCCTTGTGCGCCGCACCCGCATCGCCGCCTTCGCGCGGTGGGCGCGTGGCCAGTGTGGAGCGGGGGCCGACATCGGCTGACCGGGTAGAATAGGGTGCTGATGCTGGGGCTTGCGAAGGCCGAGGCGCGTCGGATTGGGGCCGCGGCCGATCTTCCTGCGGCCGTTCTGAATGTGAACGCTCCCCGTTAGGCCGCGCGTAGGACGGCTTTTCTGTACGCGGGCGATCTTCACGTGTTCTTGAATCAGGACCGCGCGAATCCGTTCCCTGCCCCCGGTGCGGTTTTGCAGGTTCGCGGCGTGGTCCGGCAGAGGGCGGCGGACCGCTGCGCTGCTCCCGGCTGTTTTCGCGGGCTGATTCGCGCGGGGTCTCGGGCGAAAGCTCGATGACGATCCCGGCCTCATCCTCGCTGCCGGGCACAGATGTGCGCGTGACAGCGTCGCGAAAACGGCTCTCAATGCTGCGCGGCACTTGAAAGAATGTCTCATTCGCGGCGATGCGGATCGCGCCAACCTCGTTGCGGGTGATATGGCCACGACGGCACAGCAGCGGCAGCAGCCAACGCGCATCGGCGCGCTGATTGCGGCCAATGGCCATGCGAAACCACACGGTGTCATCAAAACCCTCGCGGTGATGCGGCGCGCGTGCTTCGCCTGCGCCATCGCTGGTGCTGCCACGCGAACGCGCTGACATATCGATCAGCTCTTCGGGCTGCGGCAGGCGGCTGGCGTGGGCGCGGACCAGCGAAATCGCGATGTCCTCGGCGCTCTTCTGCTCGAGCAGACGGACGGCGAGCGCGCGTTCATCATCGCTGGCCTCAACCGGCTCAAGCAGTACTGAAATCAGCCGCTCATGGTCTTGCGCGCGGATCGCGTCGGCGCTCGGCACTTCAGACCATTGCGCATCAATCCGCGCGCCGCGCAGCATCATTTCGACCCGGCGGCGGCGCTGATAGGGGACGATCAGCACGGCGGTGCCCTTTTTGCCCGCGCGGCCTGTGCGGCCCGAACGGTGCTGAAGCGCATCGGCATCGCGCGGTATTTCAACGTGGATCACCAAGCTCAGCGAGGCAATGTCGATCCCGCGCGCAGCAACATCGGTGGCCACGCAAACCCGCGCGCGTTTATCACGCAGCGCCTGCATCGCCTGATTGCGCTCGCTCTGGCTGTGCTCGCCCGAAAGCGCGACGGCGGCAAACCCGCGTTCAACCAGCGTGGCGTGCAAATGGCGCACATTATCGCGCGTGGCGCAGAACAGCATCGCGGTTTCGGCTTCATAAAAGCGCAGCAGGTTAATCACCGCGTTTTCGATGTCCGAAGGCGATACCGTCACCGCCTGATAGTGAATATCGCCGTGGCCGTGATCGTCACCGACGGTGGAAATGCGCAAAGCGTCCTGCTGATACCGTTTGGCCAGCGCCACGATAGGTTTGGGCATTGTCGCTGAAAATAGCAGCGTGCGGCGGCCAGCCGGGGTCGCATCAAGGATTTCTTCAAGGTCATCACGAAAGCCCATGTCGAGCATCTCGTCGGCTTCATCGAGCACGGCGTAACGCAAGCCCGAAAGGTCGAGCGCGCCGCGTTCAAGGTGATCGCGTAAGCGCCCCGGGGTGCCAACGATGATGTGCGTTCCGGCATAGAGCGCGCGGCGTTCTTTCGACGGGTCCATCCCGCCAACGCAGGTGGTGATCCGCGCGTGGAGGCCAGCGAACAGCCATTCGAGCTCGCGACTGACTTGCAGGGCCAGTTCGCGCGTCGGCGCAATCACCAGCGCCAGCGGCGATCCAGCGGGCGGCAGACCGATTTCAGCGCCGTCTTCTCCGGCTAGAAGCTCAACGCCCATCGCCAGCCCGAAAGCCACGGTCTTGCCCGAACCTGTGCGCGCCGAAACGATCAGATCGCGGCCCAGCGCGCCCGGTTCGATCACCGCCGCTTGAACAGGGGTCGGCTCGGCGTAACCTTTGGCGGTTAGCGCATTGGCGAGCAGCGAGGGCAAATGAGAAAAGGGCATAGGTCTCGATGTGGTAAATACAGACGGGAAGGGCGGGGGTGCGCGCCCGTTCATCGGGGCCAGCCGCGGCTCCATAGACGCAATGGTGCCAATTAGCCACCCGGCAAACGCG
>JAYVNC010000298.1:0-3242 GCA_043758655.1 Novosphingobium sp. | reverse complement strand
GCCCCGATCGGGGCCCTCTTCATATCGTCATGCCCGCATCAACAATGGCCTGCTTTTACTCCGCCCCGCTGGCATGGAATCTGACCGGCGTTGACACGGCAGGATCAGGAACACCGTCGCCACATTCTCCTTGAGATCAGCGAAGGCAAAATCGGAACCCGCGACGACCTGGGCAATGCGCGGGCTGTCGAGAAAATGGGTGTGGCGCTGCGCCGCCGACAACACGCCTGCCGCTTCGCGGTGCGATTTGCTGACATGGCGATTGGCAGCGCGCGCGATCAAGCCGTTCGCGCCATCGCTCGCCTGCATCACCGTCAACAATGCGGTGAAGTCATCAAGGGCGAGGGTGAGATAATCCCGGACGCTGGAAAGCGTCCGGTGCGCGGCATCATCATGGCAAACGACGTAGAGGATGATGCCCGCGATCAGCGCCTTGGCTTCCTCATTCCAATGCGCTTCGCTTGTCTGTTCATCGAACACCAGCGCGTCAGCCAGCGTCATAGCATCTTCGGCCAGATCGAGGCTGTCCGCATCGAGCCGGTCGAGCGGATTGTAGCGCGCCGTTTTCCGGCCCGAGATACCAAACGGATCAAGGCAATGAACCGCGCCGAACGTCTCGCGCTGGCGCATCGTCACGCGCGCATTTTCTCCCTTGGGATCGATGCAAACAACCGACCGATTGGCGGTGAGCAAATTGGGAATGATCGTGCCGACACCCTTCCCCGAGCGGGTAGGTGCAATGGTCAGGAGATGGGCGGGGCCGGCATAACGGAGTAAACGGCCAAAGGTGTCGCGCCCGATTAGAAGATCGCCGTTGTTCTTTGCCAGTGCGTTCACATCGGCGCGCGACCCGAACTTCGCCGAACCCAGCGTGTCGTCCCGGCGGGCCAATCTGACCTTGAGATAGATTGCGCCCGTCCACAGCGCGATGCCGCCGATCAGGAATAGCCAGAAGGCGGTTTGTGTTTTTGGTAGCCACCACGCGATAACCAGCACCCCGATCCACAGTAGCAAGGCGCAGCCGAGGAGCCGACCTTTCACCGATCAATCCTCCCCGCCGGTTGCAGTATCCGAAGCTGCGGAAGTCGCAGCTTCGTCATCGAATGCTCGCTTGCCGCGCCGTTTCCACAGCACCATCTCGTTTGCGCCGTCATCACTTCCAGCGCGGGTAGCAAGATCGAGCATCGCGCCGTAAAGTGTGGAACGATCATCACCTGCCAGTTCGATCAAGCCTGATTTCTGGACGAGGCCGCCCAGTTCGATCAGATGCCTTGTTCGCTCCCGTCGTTCCACGACCCACTCCCGCGTATCGAAACGCCGTTGCCCAGACTCAGCCCGCCGCCTCGCTGCCGCGTTGCGCGCCAGTGCCTGATCCGTCGCCACCAGCAGCGCCATGACCTTTGCGCCCGCGTTTGCCGAGAAACATGGCACCATCTTGGCGCCAGCTCTCCCTTACCTCGCTGACCTTGGCTTCCATCACGCCATGCCGGAGCATCCCGGCAATGACTTCGAGATCGAGCGCATCCGCTCCGGTCGCAACCACGAGCGCCCCGAGTTGCTCGATTTTGCGCGCTTTGAGTGCGCGCGCCTTGTCGCCAAGTGCTTTCAACTCGGCATCATAATCCCGGACTTTGCGCATAGCGCACCTCCGATTACCGCTCTGTAGCGTCGCAGACTAGCTGCGAATCGCGTTGCAAACAACTGTGCTGACAAAAACGCAGAGTGAGTCACGCCAAAATGGCGAAGACAATTTGAGTGCGCGCTTATACGTTGTTGCCAACGTGGCTTGAAAGTGAGAGACTTTCAGATGATATGGCGATCTACCATTTCTCTGCCAAAGTTGTCAGTCGTGCCAATGGTTCGAGCGCGGTTGCATCGGCTGCCTACCGTGCCGCCGAGCGGCTGACCGACGAACGGCTTGGCCGCGATCATGACTTCACCAACAAGGCCGGTGTCGTTCATTCTGAGATCATGCTGCCCGAAGATGCGCCGGATCGTTTTGCCGACCGTGAAGCCCTGTGGAATGCGGTTGAGGCAGGTGAGGTTCGCAAAGACTCGCAGCTTGCCCGCGATGTGGAGTTTGCGATTCCACAGGAGATGAACGAGGCAGACGGCATCGCGCTGGCGCGCGATTTTGTCGCACGGGAGTTCGTGGCGCGCGGCATGATCGCCGACTTGAATGTCCATTGGGATAAAGCCGCCGATGGCAGCCCCAAGCCCCATGCCCATGTGATGCTTTCCATGCGTGAAGTCGGCCCCGAGGGTTTCGGGCAAAAGGTGCGCGACTGGAACGGCACCGACCTGTTGAAAGAATGGCGCTGGGCTTGGGCCGATCACGTCAATGTCCGCATGGCCGAGCTGGGCCTTGATGCGCGGGTCGATCACCGGACATTGGAAGCCCAGGGCATTCCTCTGGAACCGCAGCACAAGATCGGCGCGGCGGGATCGCGGCGCGCCATGCACGGCGAGGACGCTGAGCGCGCCGACGATCATATGCGGATCGCCCGCGAGAATGGCAGCAAGATCATTGCCGATCCTGCGATTGCTCTGAATGCCATCACCCATAGCCAGGCGACGTTTACGCTGCGCGATCTTGCCCAGTTCGCTTTCCGCCACAGCGACGGCAAGGATCAGTTCGATAGCGTCATGGCATCGGTGCGCGCTTCGCCCGAGCTTGTTGCATTGGGCAAGGACGGAAAAGATCAGGAGCGATTCACCAGCCGCGACATGATTGCGATGGAGGAGCGGCTAGGATTTTCCGCGTCGATGCTGGTTACAAGTGAGCGTCACGGTGTTGCCGACCGAAACCGCGATGCCGCGCTTGATGGTGCAGCTGAGCGCGGGATGGCCTTATCGGGCGAGCAGCGCGATGCGTTCGATCATGTGACCGGCCAGCGCGATCTTGCCTCGGTCGTGGGATATGCCGGTAGCGGCAAGTCAGCGATGCTTGGCGTCGCGCGCGATGCGTGGGAGCGGGAAGGCTACAATGTGCGCGGCGCATCCCTCTCGGGCATCGCCGCTGAAAATCTTGAAGCAGGGTCGGGCATCAATTCGCGGACAATCGCAAGCCTTGAATATCAGTGGAAGCAGGGCCGCGAGTTGCTTAGCGACCGCGATGTGCTTGTCATCGACGAAGCGGGCCTGACCGGAACGCGCCAGATGGAGCGTGTGCTGTCGGCAGCGCGTGACGCGGGCGCGAAGGTCGTGCTGGTCGGCGATCCCGAGCAGTTGCAGGCCATCGA
>JAYVNC010000297.1:0-3255 GCA_043758655.1 Novosphingobium sp. | reverse complement strand
GATCGCGCAGCAAGCTGGATTGCCCGCGCGCCATTGGGAAGGCTTGGCGAGCCCGATGATATCGCCAAGGTCGCCTTGTTTTTTGCCTCAGATGATAGCGCCTATGTCACCGGGCAGGCGCTGTCAGTCGATGGCGGTATCTTTATTAGCGCCTGACTGAGCAGGCCTCAGGACTGGTCGCGGCCCATCGCGACATAGCGATTGAGATGATAGTCCTCGTCACCCAATTGATGGCCGATCATAATCAAGCGTTTGGCGTAGTGCGAAAGCGGCAATTCCCAGGTCATGCCAATGCCGCCGTGCAACTGGATAGCCTCCTCGGTCGCAAGGCTGCCAATCTGACCGACGGTGTACTTCGCAGCGGATACTGCGCGCTCACGCGTTACTCTGTCGCCCCCCAGCGAAGCTGCGGCATTTATCGCTGCGGACTGCGCCTGCTCAATCTCAAGCGCCAGTGTCGCCATGCGATGCTGCAAAGCCTGAAAGCTGCCGATAGGAACCCCGAACTGTTTGCGAGTGCGCAGATAGCCCAGCGTTTGGGTCTTTAGCGCGTCCATGACTGCGACGGCCTCCCACGCTAGGGCCACTAACCCCGCAGCAATCGCTGCCTCGATCATGTTGAAAGCCGCCCCTTCCGCGCCAATCAGCGTGGCGGGCGTATCATGAAACGCCAGTTCGCTTGCCGAACCCCCATCAATCAAGCCATAGGCCCGGGAAGATAGCCCCGGGGCGTCGCGCGCTACGATGAAAGCTGAGATGCCATGCCGGTCTCCCGGTTTGCCCGATGAGCGTGCGGTGACCACCATCAAATCAGCGCGTGCGGCGTGCCGAACCACGGCCTTGCTGCCGGTCAGCAACCAATTGTCGCCATCGCATCGTGCGGTTGTTTCAATAGCCACCGGATCAAAATCGCCGTGCGGCTCATCGTGGGCAAAAGCCAAGATGGTGGAGCCTGCAATAGCTTGGCCGACGATCTCACCAAGGCCGGCCGCCGCCAGCACATGTCCAGCCAACAGCGTTCCAAGGAAAGGTTCAACTACCAGCGCGCGGCCCAGTTCTCCAAACACCGCGCCAATGTCGAATCCTGTCCCGCCAAAGCCGCCACTCGCTTCGTCAAACAAAGCGCCGATAATCCCGAGCTCGGCCAATTCCAGCCACGTTTCGCGCGACCAGCCATCGCCCGAAGCAATGATTGCAGCGCGGCGGCCAATATCATAATTATCGCTCAGATAGCGACCGAGCATATCGACCAGCATCTGCCGATCTTCGCCGAGTGTGAAGTCCATGTCAGAGCTCCAAGATGGCTTTGGTGATAATCTCGCGCTGCACTTCATTCGATCCGCCGAAGATCGAAAGTTTGCGCAGATTGAGGTACTGGAGCGAGACGGTGGCGGCAAAGTCAGGGCCGACGGGCTGTGCATTGTGCCCTTCTTCCAGCGCCTCTGGAATCCACGGCTGGGCGTAGATCCCTGCCGCGCGCCGCATAAGATCGCTGATCTGCTGACGAATTTCGGTGCCACGAACCTTGAGCATCGAGCTTTCGGCCGTGGGACTGCCGCCACTTCCAACTGCCGCGAGTACGCGCAGATTGGTGGTTTTCATATTCTCCAGCGCGATTTCCAGCCGAGCGAGACGCAACGCGAACTGCGGATCATCGGCCAGAGGAATTCCATTCTTGAGCCGCGTCGCCGCGACTTGTCTAAGCTCGCTGAACGCCGCCATTGAGGCCCCAACTCCGGCAATATTGGTGCGTTCATAGGTCAAAAGGTACTTGGCATAGGTCCATCCCTTGCCTTCCTCACCGACCAGATTTTCCGCGGGAACGCGAACGTCGGTAAAGAAAACCTCGTTCACCTCATGATCACCATCGAGCAGCGTGATCGGCCGGACTTCGATCCCTGGCGTGTTCATGTCGATCAACAAAAAGGAAATGCCTTCCTGCTTGCGCCCGTCTTTCGAGGTTCGCACGAGGCAGAAAATCATGTTGGCGAACTGACCCAGAGTGGTCCAGGTTTTCTGACCATTGACAACGTAATGGTCACCATCGCGTACAGCGGACGTTGTCAGGCTGGCAAGATCGGAGCCCGAACCGGGTTCCGAAAAGCCCTGGCACCACCAGTCTGAGCCATCGAGAATGCGCGGTAGCCAGTGGCGTTTCTGCTCTTCGGAACCGAACTTTATCAGCACCGGTGCCAACATAGACAGGCCAAACGGAACGATGCGCGGGGCAAAGGCCATTGCCGTTTCTTCGTCAAAGATATGGCGCTGCGTAACAGTCCAGTCTGTGCCGCCCCACTCAGCAGGCCAGTGATTGGCGAGCCAGCCGCGCGCATTCAGGATCGCGTGCCACTGCTCCATGTCATCCTTAGTCAGGTGCTGACAATTGCGCACTTTTGTCGCTATCCGAGTAGGAAGTTTATCACGCAGGAAGCTGCGGACGCTCAATCGAAACGCCTCGTCCTCAGGGGTAAAGCTCAGATCCATCGCATGTTTCCTAAACGATTTCGAACAGCCCGGCAGCCCCCATGCCGCCCGCCACGCACATTGACACAACGGCATAGCGTACACAGCGCCGCCGACCCTCGATCAACGCATGGCCGATCAGGCGGCTTCCAGTCATACCGAAAGGATGGCCGAGCGCAATCGCGCCGCCACTCACATTGATCTTTTCAGGGTCGATAGCAAGCGCATCCCGGCAATAGAGTGCCTGACTGGCAAAGGCTTCGTTGATTTCCCAAAGGCCAACGTCCTTGACCGTGAGGCCAGCCCGATCAAGCAGCTTGGGGATAGCGAAAACCGGACCGATGCCCATTTCATCCGGCGCGCAGCCGGCTGCCTGAAATCCGCGAAAAATACCGAGCACCTCACGGCCTTCGGCTTCAGCTGTGGCTCGGTCCATGAGCACTTGGGCTGAAGCGCCATCGGAGAGCTGGCTGGCGTTACCGGCGGTAATGTATTCGCCTTGCTCTATCACAGATCCGCCTTTCCACACCGGTTTGAGCGAGGCGAGCGCTGCATATGTCGTGTCGCCGCGGATGCCTTCGTCGGAGACCAAGGTCACTGTCTCTCTGCCCGTCTCGGTGCCATCCTTGGCCCGCATCACTTTTTCGGCGGTGAGCGGCGCGATTTCAGCGGCAAAGCGGCCCGCTGCAGTTGCTTCGGCGGCGCGGCGCTGGCTTTCTGCGGCGAACCGGTCCTGCGCTTCGCGGCTGATGTTAAAGCGTTGGGCGACGATCTCGGCGGTCTCGATCATCG
>JAYVNC010000296.1:0-10213 GCA_043758655.1 Novosphingobium sp. | reverse complement strand
CCGGCCATTCGCAAATGATGTCACGCCGCCTCAGCCGCGCGCCACAAGCAATGGCGCCGCTGCCGGTCGCGCGTTTCGTGTTTCGTGTTTCCTTTTGGGCGTTATCCCGCATTCGCCAGCGGGGGTGAACCCGCGTCTTGTTCAAACAGGAAGAATCGTTCGCGCCCTTTTCTCCCTTTGCGCCTTGGCCACAGGCCAAGTTTATCCTGAGCGCCTGCAAGGCAGCCGAAGGGCGTGAACCACTTTTTCCCTCCCAACCCAACCCAAGCCAACCAAAAATCACATCCCAGCCAGCGCCTTTTGCCGCCGTCTTTGCACCGAGCTGCCCAGCCCAATCGCCTCACGGTATTTAGCCACCGTCCGCCGCGCCAAATCAAAGCCTTTGGCGTTGAGCAGATCGACCAGCGTATCGTCCGAAAGGATCGCCCCCGGCACTTCAGCATCGATCAACTGGCGGATTGCCGCCTTGACCGCCTCCGCCGATGCCGAGCCTTCGCCATCCGCCGAAGCCACGCCCGAGGTGAAGAAATACTTCAGCTCAAAAGTGCCGCGCGGGCACATCAGGTATTTGTTCGATGTCACCCGGCTGACCGTCGATTCGTGCATCGCAATCGTCTCTGCCACTGCGCGGAGCGTCAGCGGTTTGAGCTGCGAGACACCGTGGCGGAAGAAGCCCTCCTGCTGCTTCACCAGTTCGGCGGTAACTTTCAGGATGGTCCGCTGCCGTTGGTCGAGCGCCTTGATCAGCCAGTTGGCATCGGCGAGCTTTTCGGAAAGCCAGCCGCGCGCGGCCTTGTCATCGCAGGCGCCCTTCATCTCGACATAGTAACTGCGGTTGACGATCACACGCGGGAGGGTGTCCTGATTGATCGAAATGTCCCAGCCGCCATCAGCCCGCGGAACGATCAGCACATCGGGGGTAATCGGATCGCCGCCGCCCTTGGCGAATTTCAGCCCCGGCTTGGGATCGTAGGACCGCAGCTCGGCCAGCATGTCAGAAAAATCTTCACTATCGACCCGGCACATACGTTTCAGCCGAGGCACCTCGCCGCGCGCGAGGAGATCGAGGTTATCGATCAGCCGCGCCATCGCCGGGTCATAACGGTCCGCCTCGCGCGCCTGCAGCGCGATACATTCGCCCAGACTGCGTGCGGCAACGCCTGTTGGATCGAAGGTTTGCACCAAAGCCAGCCCCGCCTCTGCATCAGCAAGCGCGACGCCCAAATCATCGGCCAGTTCGCGCAAAGTCCCCGTCAGGTAGCCCGCATCATCGAGCCGGTCGATCACTGCACGCCCAAGCATCGCCAGCATCGGATCGCGGGTGGCGGTGCCGATCTGAGCTTCAAGATGTTCGGCGAGCGTTGATCCCGCCCCGCCGCGTTCGTCAATGCCAGGGCCTTCCTCGCCGCTGGTTCCCGCGCTGGCGAGAGCGCCGCCCCACTCTCCCCCATCGCCATAATGAGCGTCTTTGTCCCCCGTATCGCGGTCAACATCGAGCGCGGCTGGATCGAGATCGAGCGGGCGATCCTCGGCCCCTCGCCCCTCGCCAACCAGCTGGTCAACCGGCGAGGTTTCGAGCGTTGTCCGGCGCGCCTCGAAGGGTTCTTCGCTATTGGCTTCGGCGGGTGCTGGGGCGCCAATATCAAGCAGCGGGTTGCTCTCCAGCGCCTCGCCAATAAACGCCTCAACCTCAAGGTTGGACAGCGTCAACAGCTTGATCGCCTGCTGCAACTGCGGTGTCATCACCAGCGATTGCGATTGCCTTAGGTCAAGGCGCGGGCTGAGTGCCATTGTTTATGCGCCGCGCGCGGCCTTCGACTGGCTCAGGCTGAGCGGACATTGTTTGATGAAGATCAAAAAACCCCGCTCATGCTGAGCCTGTCGAAGCATCCTGGCAAACCGCCCGTCCAACCTACAAGGTAAAGTCGTTGCCGAGGTAGAGCATCTTGACGTTCTCATCCTCAACCATGCCCTCGGGCGATCCGGCGAACAGCACTTGCCCGCCATAAATCACGCAGGCTTTGTCCACGATGTCGAGCGTTTCGCGTACGTTGTGATCGGTAATCAGCACCCCGATACCGCGCGTTTTAAGATCACGCACCAGCTCGCGGATGTCGTTGATTGACAGTGGGTCGATGCCTGCGAAAGGCTCATCGAGCAGCATGATCGAAGGCTTGGCGGCGAGCGCGCGGGCGATTTCACAGCGCCGCCGTTCCCCGCCTGACAGTGCCATGGCCGCGCTGGAGCGCAAACGGGTGAGGCCGAATTCCTCAAGCAGCCGTTCGAGCTCCTCTTGGCGGGTTGCCTTGTCAGGCTCATTCAGTTCGAGCACCGCGGCGATGTTCTGCTCGACCGTCAGCCCGCGAAAGATCGAGGTTTCCTGCGGCAAATAGCCCAGCCCGAGGATCGCCCGGCGGTACATCGGCAGCGCGGTAACATCGATGCCGTCCATCAGGATGCGGCCCGAATCGGGGCGCACCAGCCCCATGATCGAATAGAAACACGTGGTCTTGCCCGCGCCGTTTGGCCCGAGCAGGCCCAACACTTCACCCTTGCCGACGGACAATGATATGTCGTTGAGCACCGCCCGATTGTCATAAGACTTGGCAATCGAGATGACTTCAAGCCCGCCTTGCGGCTGGACCGGGGCGGGAGGGGCAGGCTGCCGAAGCGTTGTTGTATCGTTCATCGTCATCCCGTTTAGGCACGCAAAGGGGCCACTTCAAGCGTTGATCTGGCCGCAATGGTTCAATTTGGCAGGATTCCTGCATGGGATACCCTATCAAGCCGCGGCAATTTGTCCGACAATGAGAATTAACGCTGCTTGATTGCGCCGCGATTTGGTGCTTTGTTGCCGCATAAGAAAGAATTCGGGAAGGAACGGTCGCAATGATCGATGTAATTCGGCCAGTGGAGCCGATTGCGGCAAAGCCGGGGACACCAGCCAGATCGCTCGACTGGCGCAAGCGCATGAGCGACAATATCGCCTATGCTTTGCTGGTTTACACCGGCTTGCAGATTTTTGGCACGATGAGCGCGCTGAAGGGCGAGAGTGGTTCGCTGCTCCCATACCTCGCACTAATCGTTCTGGTCATCGCTATCATCCCCTCGTGCCGCCGCTTTGAAAAGCGCTGGAACCGGCTGAGCGATGAGCAGGCCGCCGATCCTGCAATGGCGCGCTATTTCCGGCGTGACCGCACCGCGCTGTGGCTGCTGGCGATTGGCCTGCCGTTTGCCTTGATCGCGCTGTTCAAACTGCTGGGTTACTTGTTTACTTAACATTGATCGATCAGCCCCGCGCGGCTAAGCCGCCGCGATGCTAGATACCCATGCTGCGCGAGAACGCGCTTGCGCCCTTGTTGAACGTGCCTTGCGCGCCGGAGCCGATGCTGCCGATGCGGTTTACTCAGGCGAGGTTTCCGAAGGCGTGCAGGTGCGGCTCGGCCAGCTTGAAGAGGTCGAGCGGTCCGAGAACGAGCACATCGGCCTTCGCGTATTCACCGGCAAATCTTCGGCCAGTATTGGCTCGTCCGATCTGGGCGATGCCGCGCTTGAGGAACTGGCCGCGCGCGCTGTTGCCATGGCACGGCTGGCACCCGATGATCAGTATGCCGGGCTAGCTCCGCAGGAAATGCTGGCGACCGGGCCAACGCTTGATCTCGATCAGGTTGATGAAGCTGAACCCAGTCCGCAAGCCCTTCGCGCTATCGCCGAAGCCGCTGAAGACGCCGCCCGCGCGGTGAACGGCGTCACCAACAGCGAAGGCGGCGGTGCCAGCGCCGGGCGCTCGGTTTTCGCGCTCGCCACCAGCCACGGCTTTGCCCGCGCCTATCAATCGACCAGCCACGGGCTTTCGGCGAGCGTCATCGCCGGTGAAGGCGCGGGTATGCAGCGCGACTATGCCTGGCGCTCGGCGCGGCATTTGGCCGACTTGCCGAGCGCCGAGGACATCGGGCGCATGGCCGGCGAACGCGCGGTGGCCCGGCTGAACCCCGGCAAACTCGCCAGCGGCCCGATGCCGGTGGTGTTTTCCTCCCGCGTTGGCGGCACGCTGATCGGCCACCTGCTCGGCGCGATGACCGGCGCGGCAATTGCCCGGCGTGCGAGTTTCCTACTCGATAAAGACGGCGCGCAATTGTTCGATAGCAGCATCGATGTGCTCGACGATCCGCACCGGCCGCGAGCCCTGCGTTCGCGCTCATTCGATGGCGAAGGGCTGCCCACTTCGGCGCGCAAACTGATCGACGGCGGGCGGATCACCGGCTGGCTGATGGACAGCGCCGCAGCCCGCCAACTGGGGGCCAAGCCCACCGGCCACGCGGTGCGCGGTGGCGGCGGTGCTCCTGGGGCAGGGGCGAGCAACGTCCACCTCGCGGCGGGCAGTGTCTCCCCGGCTGAACTGATGGGTGACATCGCCGATGGGGTCTATATTACCGAGCTAATCGGCCACGGCATCAACGGAGTCACTGGTGATTACAGCCGGGGCGCGGCGGGTTTTCGCATATTGAACGGCGCGCTAACCGGGCCAGTGGCCGAATTCGCCGTGGCGGGCAATCTGATCGATATGTTCAAGGCGCTGACCCCGGCTAACGATCTTGAATGGTACCGTGCGATCAACGTGCCGACCTTGCGGGTCGACGGGATGACCATAGCGGGGGATTGACCGCGCGCTCCGCCGGGCGCAGCCTCGCAGCATGACCGATGCTCAAGCTCAGCTCGAACAATTCCGGGCAAAATACCTCCCCGAGGTTGCCGAGGAAGGGCGCAAAGCGGTGGCGCAGCTGCTTGCCCGGCTGCCTGGTTGCGACGCGCTGGTTTATGATAATTACAACTTTCTGGTGGTGGGGTTCTCGCCCAATGGCAAAGCCGGGGCAGCGATCCTTTCGGTTGCGCAGGCTCCGCGGTGGACGACGTTGTGTTTTCTGTTTGGCATTGGGCTCGATGATCCCGATGGGCTGCTCAGGGGCTCGGGTTCGCAGGTTCGCCACATCCGGCTCGCCAAGGCCAGCGATCTTGACCTGCCCGCTATTGCAGCGCTGGTCGAACAGTCAATCGCGCGTTCAAAGGTGCCCTATGATCCCGCGAGGACAGGGCAACTGGTGATCAAATCGGTGTCCGCCAAGCAAAGGCCAAGGCGGCCAGACAAGCCATAGAGCGCCGTTCGTTTAATTCGCATTGTCCCTCCCTCTACCCATTGGGGAGAGGATACGCAGGCTTGGCGGCTTGCCGCTTAGCCGAAGTTGGAGTGGGGGTTCCCAGCTCTCAAGCGACGAACCCCCTCACCCAGCTACGCTAGGCCCTGAAGGGCCAAGCTACGCTACCTCTCCCCGGCGGGGAGCGGGGGAAAAAGTGACGCAGATTTTGCGTATGCCGCCTTAACCCTTCGCCGCCTTTTCCCGCTCAATCGCTTCCATCAAAATCCGCTTGGCTTCTTCCGCATCCCCCCACTTGCCCACGCGCACCCATTTGTCGGGCTCAAGGTCTTTGTAGTGGGTGAAGAAATGCTCGATCTGCTGGAGGACGATTGACGGCAAATCCTTGCGTTCACCAACATCGGAATAATAGGGGAAGGTGGTGTCCACCGGCACGCAGATCAGCTTTTCATCGCCGCCGGCCTCATCCTCAAGGTTAAGCACGCCGATGGGCCGCGCGCGGACAACGCAGCCGGCAATGAACGGCGAACGGCTGATCACCAGCGCGTCGAGCGCATCGCCATCGGGCGAAAGCGTATGCGGCACGAAGCCATAATTTGCCGGATAACGCATCGGCGTGTGCAGGATGCGGTCAACAAACAGAGCGCCAGATGCTTTATCAAATTCATACTTCACCGGCTCACCGCCGAGGGGAACTTCGATGATAACGTTCAGGCTATTGGGCGGATCATCGCCAACGGGGATAAGGTCAATGCGCATGGGCAGTGCCCTTAGGCCCACTCATGCTGCGCCGCAACAAAAACTCTATCCCGCCGCGCCCGCGAGCACATTAATGCTGAACGCCAGCGCGCCAATGTTGAACAAGAACGCCAACAGGCAGTGCAAAACCACCACCCGCCGCACCGCACCGAGCGTGATATTCACGTCCGAAGCGGCGAAACTCATCCCCGCAGTGAAGGCGAAATAGAGGAAATCCCAATAATCGGGCTCAGCCGTGCCGATGAATTCGAAACCGCCCATATCCTTTTTCGCGCCGGGCAGCCGGGCATAGTGCATATGCGCATAGTGGATCATGAAGACGAGGTTGAGGAACACCCAGCCGAGCGCCAGCGTCGCCACCAGCTTGATGATCGCCCCCTTGTCGCCGTGCTGGGCAGCGGGCAATTCGGCGGTAATCGCGGTCATTACTGCCAGAACCGCGATTCCGGTTATCAGCAAAACTCCCAGCCGGTTGGCATCGTTCTGCTTGGAATGGAGCCGCATCTGGTCAGCAGTATGATCGTGCGACAGCGGCCAGAGCGAAATGGCGAACAGCGCCACGCCGATGTCAAAACCGATCACCGTAGCATTGCCCCAGGTGCCGCCGCGCATCGCGTGCCAGCTTGCAGCGCTGGCAATAAGCGCCGCCACAAACAAGATAAAGCGCGGCGGTGCGATGCTGTTGCCCAGCCGGGTGCGAACCTTCTCCAAAGCGCCGCCTGACGCGCTCACTTACGCATCACTTTGCCCTTGGCTTTGACCGCAGGCATCGCCCGGCGCGGGGCGAGCAGCAGGTCAAGCCCGGTGGGAGCGGTTCCTGGTGTCGCGCGTTCCAGCCAAGGCCAGCGCAGGCCATCGTGGTAGTTGATCGCCACGGTTTCGAACCGGTCGCCGCGCTGCATCAGCAGCTGGATTGGCGCGGTGCCGCCCTTGGCCGCAGTGATCGCCTTTTTGATCACATCTTCGCTCATCGTATCGCCATTGACCGCAAGGATCTTTGCCCCATTGACCAGCCCGGCGTTGAACGCTGGCCCATCCCGACGCGTGCTGGTAACCTTGTTGTCCTTATCAAGCGTCACCCCGATTGAATGATTGAGTGACAGCGTTTTGGTGTTGGCAGCGCGCCCTTTTTCCGAAGGATTGGGCTCTTCCTTCCACACCAGCTTGTAGCCCGCTTTCTCAATCCCGGCGAGCGGGGCGGGGCGGCCAGTTTCGTCGATCCGCTGGTGAAGGAAGCTTGCCCAGTCATAGGGGTAAACGCCGTTCAGCGTTTTGACCACGTCGTCAAATTCATAGGTCACCTCGCCCCAATCGCCATCGCGAATGCCGAAGAACGCCTTGGCGAAATCATCGAGACCCTTAGTTCCCTTGGTGCCTTCGCGGATCAGCTGATCGGCCTCAAGCCACATCAAAGCGCCCTCTTGATAATAGTCCTCCCCGCGCGCCAGCGAGGCATAGGGTTTGGGCTTCCGCGCTGCGAACACCGGATCGAGCGTGGTGTCGCTTACCGATCGCCAGGATCGGCCGGGTAACTGGGTGTAGTTTCCGGCAATCGTCGCAAACGCGCCCAGCACCACGTCCTTTGATTGAATCCCAGATCGCGCGGCGCTGACGTTGCCCCAGAACTGGTCCTGCCCTTCATACACCCAAAGCAGATTGTTCTGCATCGGTTGGCGGTAATCGGGGGTCCACAGCTTGGCCGGGCGGCGGAACTTGCCATCCCACGAATGCGAAAGTTCGTGGGCGATAACGTTGCGGTTCCAATCGTTGGCCTCCCACTTGATGAAGTTTTCCGGCACCATGGCATTTTCGCTCGACCGGTGATGCTCGAGGCCGATCCCGCCCATCCGGTCCGTCAGCGCGATCAGCAGTTCGTAATGGTCCCAGTGGTGGCTGCCATAGGCGATGACTTCTTCCTCAACCATCGCCCGCATTTTCGCGAGGCCCTCGGGCGGCAGCGCCAGCAGCTCGGGCTTGTCCGCCACAACATCGGCACTGACGTTGTGGCCCAGATCCCAGCGCTTGGCGTATTTGCCCGCAAACACGGGCGAATCGACCAGCACTTCGTAATTCACCGGCGACCATGTGACCTTTGGCCCGCTCGCGGCTTGCCCATCAAGCGCAGTGAACACCGTCCAGCCTTCGGGGAAAGTCACGGTGGGCTTGACCGTGATCTGCCGCACATAATAGCCCGCCGGGTAAAGGCTCATCGATTCCCACTGCACGTTGAGCATCTCGCGGGTCATTGTCACCCTACCTTCGCTGGTTTGCAGCGGGCTGGTGTGTATGAACTTGGCGGTGACCGCGCTGGTTCCGGCAGGCAAATCGACGTGGAAGGCGTAAACCTCAACCGGATCGCGATGCCAGGTAAGTTCTTTGCCGCCAGCGAAAAAGTGAATGTCGACCAGCCCGGTTAAATCGCCGCGCGGGCCGTGGTTACCTGGAAGCCACTGCGGCAGCATGACGATCAGATCGCTGGTGCCGGGTACCACCGGGATCACTTCGCTCACGCGGAAAACCCCGCGGGTAATATCGGTAGCGTCAATATCGAGCGTGATCGCGCCCGGATAGGCCACATCGCGGGCATCGGGGACGTTCTGGGTGATCGGCACCGCAACCGGCGCGGAATTGCCCGCAGGCTGGGCGAAGGCGGAGGTGGAGAGCAGCAGGGCTGCGAGCGGGATCGCCGCGAAGGTTGTTTTCATGGGTGCAGTTTGTGCCGCGAACTTTGCCGATGCGCAACATCATGTTCGACGAGCGACTTTCCCGCGCCGTCCGAAACGTATAAGCGCCCGGCCATGACCAGCAAGACCCCAAACGCCATTCGCGGCACCCAAGACATTTTCGGCGCTGAGGCGGAGGCATTCGCCCATGTTGTTGAAACGTTCGAGCGGGTGCGCAAGCTCTACCGCTTCCGCCGCATTGAAATGCCGGTGTTTGAAAAGACCGAGGTGTTCTCCCGCTCAATCGGCGAGACCACCGATGTTGTCTCCAAGGAAATGTACTCGTTCCTTGATCGCGGAGACGAATCGCTCACCCTGCGCCCCGAATTCACCGCCGGAATCGCCCGCGCCTATATTACCAACGGCTGGCAGCAACACGCACCGCTGAAGGTCGCCACCCATGGCCCGCTGTTCCGCTATGAGCGCCCGCAAAAGGGGCGCTATCGCCAGTTCCACCAGCTTGATGCCGAGATCATTGGCGCTGCGGAACCGCAGGCTGATGTTGAATTGCTGGTTATGGCGGATCAGCTTTTGAAAGAATTGGGCATTACTGACGGGGTGACGTTGATGCTCAACACTTTGGGCGATGGTGAGAGCCGCGAGGCATGGCGTGCGGCGCTGGTGGAATACTTTCAAGCCCACCGCGCAGACCTCAGCGAAGATTCGCAGGAGCGGCTGGAAAAGAACCCCTTGCGGATTTTGGATTCGAAAGACCCGCGCGACAAAGTGTTTGTGGGCGATGCTCCCAAGATCGATGATTTTTTGAGCGGGGAAGCGCAGGATTTCTTCGGGCGGGTGACTTCGGGCTTGGATGCCGCTGGGGTGTATTGGACGAGGGCTCCGTCGCTGGTGCGGGGCCTTGATTATTACCGGCATACCGCGTTTGAATTTGTGACGGACCGGCTGGGGGCGCAGGGCACTGTGCTCGGCGGCGGGCGTTATGATGGGCTGATGGAATCGCTTGGCGGGCCAAACACGCCTGCGGTCGGCTGGGCTGCGGGGATTGAGCGATTGGCGATGTTGGTGGGGGAGCCGGAACGTGCCGGGCCGTCCGTCGTCATAGTGGTTGAGGAGGAAGCCGCGCTTTCAATCGGCAACCGTGCCGTCGCGGCCATCCGCTCAGCTAATATGGATGCTGAAATCGTTGCCGCAGGCTCTCCGCGTAAGCGTTTTGACAAAGCCGTCAAACTGAACGGCAAGGTTATGGTCGTGGCAACGATTCACAATGAATTGCCACTGCTATCGTTTCGTAAGTCGGCACATCCAGATCTAGAACATCATGTCAGATTACTGCTTGATTCGATTACAGCATGATTATTCCGCATCCCCGTCACCCTGAACTTGTTTCAGGGTCCATTTCTCCTCTCGCGCCTCCGGCTCGTGGGGCGCGATGGATGCTGGAGTCGAAGACGTGCTTGCACAAACTATTTAAGCATGACGAAGTAGAGGTGCCATCGTCTCTGTCTAGCCCCTCCCCATCGGGGAGTGGTTGGGGTGGGGGTACCACACCAGCGCCGAAGCCCCACCCCCGACCCCTCCCCGCCGGGGAGGGGGGAAGTGATCCTTCTTCCCCCCTCC
>JAYVNC010000295.1:0-3301 GCA_043758655.1 Novosphingobium sp. | reverse complement strand
CAATGCGCTGATGGTTGCCTTGGGCCTGTTCGCTTCGGGCATCGAAGGTGCGGTTGTGATCGTCGGTTCAGAAACCGGTTCACTGTTCCTCGATCCGGAGGAGCTTGGCGAGGCTTCCGATCAGATCGTCAACCTGATGCAAATGGGTGACGGGGCGGGGGCGATTGTGCTGGGGCCTGCTTCGGGATCGACCGACGCGCGCATCAGTCACGCTTGGTGCGGCACTGCCGGCCTTGGGCAAAGCCCAGGAATACGGCTCGATAGCGGCGCGCAGAAATTCGGTCACGATTTCGCGCGGATTGCTACCAACGGCCCGGAGCTGTTTGAAGCCGGGCTCGCTGCAGTTGCCGAAAGCGGTTTGCAACTTGCAGACATTGATATGGTCATCCCGCATCAAGTCAGCGGCCGGGTGGGCGAGCAACTCTCGCAGCAGACTGGCCTCGCGAATGGTCAGATTTATGTCAACGCTGATCGGCTGGGCAACACAGGTTCCGCCGCCATGTGGATAGCTTTGGCCGAACTGCGTGAGGGAATAATGAAACCCGGAATGCGCGCGGCGGCGCTGGGAGCAGAGGCCTCGAAATACATGTATGGCGGGTTCATCTATGAGCATGGGTGAGCCTCTGGTCGATGTTCATGATCTGGGCAAAAGCTATGCCAAGCGGCGCGCGGTTGCGGGCGTGGACTTGTCTTTGCAAGCGGGGCAGATGATCGGGCTGGTTGGCGCAAATGGCGGCGGAAAGACGACAACATTGCGGATACTCGCGGGCGTACTCAAACCCAATGTGGGTGCAGGCAAGGTACTGGGCTGCGATATTGCTCGGTCTGACCCGAACCGCCGAAAGGGCATCGGCTATATGACTCAGCGCCCTGCGCTCTACGGCGAACTCAGCGTTGCCGAAAACCTGGCTTTTTATGCGGCGGTGATTGCGCCCGCTTTGTCGAAAAGAGCGATTGGTTCTGCGGTGGAAGCGCACGGCCTTGGACCCGTTCTGCATCAGCGTTTTGGCCTGCTTTCCGGGGGATGGGCCCGGCGGGTGCAATTCGTCGCGGCCGTGCTGCACCGCCCGCGCCTGTTGTTGCTCGACGAGCCGACGGCAGGCCTTGATGTCGTAACCCGCCGCCTGATCTGGCAATGGCTCGGGGATTTTTCCACAAGCGGCTGCGGGATCATAATCAGTACGCACGATCTGGGTGATGCCGCGAAATGCGACCTGATCCTGCCGTATCATCAAGGGCTGGCGCACCCCGCGATTACGCCAGCGGCTTTCGTTCGCCATACAGGCGTAGGTAACCTCGAAGAAGCAATGGTCCGCTTCGCCAGCGCAAGTGCCGCGTGATGGGAAGAAGTATTGCGGCCATCGCCCTCGTCGAATTTCGCAGGCTGCTGCGATCACCATTCGCGCTTGGATTGCTACTGCTGGTCCCGGCCTTGCAACTGGCGTTGTTCGGCTATGCCATCCGCCCCGACGGCGGCTCGGTTACAGTTGCCGTTTCGGCGGGCAGCCAGGAGGCGTGGAGCGACATCAAACGCGAGGTGGCCGCCGAACCCGCGCTGGTGCTTCTCCCAGAAAACTTACCAGCCGGAGAAGCCGAAGCAGCGGTTCACGCCCGCCGCGCGCAAATCGGCATCGAAATTCCCGAGCAACGATCATTTTACAGTCCACTGGCCAAAGGCGGCCCGGTGCGCGTGGTGGTGGACGATGCTGTGCCGAGCCTTGTTGATGGCGCGATCAATAAACTAAACGCCGCCTATTGGAAAAGCCTCGCCCAAAAAGGGACGGCCCGCGATCAAGGCCCCGGCTTACAGACCGTCCGCCTGTATAATCCAACAGGCCGCGCCGACTGGCAATTCCTCCCCGCGCTGATCGGTGTCACAGTGATGATCGCGATGATTATGCTCGGCACGCTCAGCGTCGCGCGTGAACGTGAGACAGGGGTGTGGGAAGGGCTGCTCGCGCTGCCCGTCAGCGGCGCGGTTTTGCTGTTGGGTAAGCTTCTTCCCACCATTTTTATCGGCACTTTGCAGGGGTTTAGCGTTTTGGCCTTGAGCCATATGCTGTTTGATCTGCCGCTCGGTGCATCTGTGCGCCACTTGTGCACCCTTTTGGTGCCATTTGCAGCCGTGCATTTTATCATTGGTTACGCGATCTCCAGCCGGGCGCAAACCCAGTTGGCGGCGTTACAAGGAGCGGTTGCATTCTATCTTCCAGCGATGCTGCTGTCAGGATTTCTTTATCCATTTGAAGGACTTCCGCCGTGGGCGCGTGTGATCGGCAATGTCCTGCCGCTAACCCATTTCATCCGCGCCGCCCGCGATGCCACCTTGCGCGGGGCAGGCAGCATGGACGTGCTCACCGATGGTTGGCCAATCGTTTTAGCGCTAGTTTTGGTAACCGTCGTCACCCTGATTTTGCAACCCCGCCGCCTCGACTGATCGAAAAAATATTCTCCTCTGTAACCAAAGCCCGCGCTGTCACGAATGGTCCAAGACACCCGACCAAAGGAGCAATTCATGCGTTTAGGCCTAACATCTGCTCTCGCGCTAGCCGTAACGGCAGTAATATCCAGCCCGCTTCACGCCGCCGAAGTGCGCAAATACGATGCCGCAACCTTTGCCGCCGCGCAAAAGGCTGGGCGTCCGATTTTGGTCGATGTTAAGGCTTGGTGGTGCCCGGTCTGCGCCTCACAGAACTCGACGATCAAAAAGGCGATTGCAGCTGCCGACTATAAGAACTTGCTGATCCTTGAGGTGAATTATGATTCGCAAAAGGCCATTTGGCAAGGGTTTGGCGTGCAAAAGCAAGGAGCGCTGATTGCTTTTCGTGGCGGAAAAGAAGTGCAGCGCCTGCAATTCATAACAGACCGCGATCAGATAAACGCCTTGCTCAGCCGCCTTGCCGGATGATCGCAGAGCTCAGCCTGATTAACCCGGTGCTGGCCTTTCTTGCCGGTGCGCTGACGATCCTTTCGCCGTGCGTGCTCCCGCTCGTGCCGATTGTTCTGGGTTCCGCCGCGACCGCGCATCGGCGCGGACCGCTTGCACTTGCGGCCGGGCTGATCCTGTCATTCACCGTTACCGGCTTTTTGCTGGCGACCGTGGGAGCTTCCAGCGGCTTTGATGGCGAGATCGTCCGGGCATTCGGCGCAGCGCTGATGGTGCTGTTCGGGCTGACGCTGATGATCCCGCAAGCATCCGCACTTCTCTCTCGCGCCGCTGGTCCGCTCATCAACTGGGCGGGGAATAGGCAGGCCGCTCTGGCGGGCCACGGGTTGCTCGGACAGGCGGGTATTGGTGTGC
>JAYVNC010000294.1:0-3301 GCA_043758655.1 Novosphingobium sp. | reverse complement strand
GCGAAGGTCACCCGCCAGCTCGGCAGTTTCACCGGGACGTAGCGATTCGATTTGATGCAACAGTTCGAGCATCTGCCCGTCGGTCGCCAGCTGCTGTTCAACCGGCAGCGATGCGTGGGCGGAAATCATGCCGCCAGCCACGACCACATTGCTCAAGGAAAGCGCGCCATTGTTGGTCACCGACAGGCGATAGGAAAGGCTGGTGCTGGTCAGCGTCGCGCTCAGCCGCACCGGATCGAGTATCAAGGCGATGTCCGCTTGATTTGGGGCGGGCAAAGAGCGCATCTTTTGCTCGGGAATGGCGGCGGCGAGCGGCTGCGGGGAAGTTGCGGGCTGATCGACCCACCGGGGTTCAGAAACGCCAGCGTCCGCGGCGGCAGGCGTTTGGGCGATTTCCTCCGGCCACTGGTCATCGGCGTCAACCAGAGGCGCGCGCCGACGACGCGATCCCCAAACCGCCAGTGCAATCACCGCCATCACAAGGCCGATTGCGGCGGGCCACAGCCAGTTTCCCGAGCCTTGCGCGGAAGGGGCTACGGCGGGCGCTGGCTCACTAGCCGCTGCCGAAACTTCGGCGGTGGGTTCAGTAACGGGCGGCGGCGAAGCACTGGGCGATGCCGAAGCCGCAACGCTCGGCTGCGTTGTTGGCGAGCCAGTGACGGCTGACAGGGGACTCGCCGCAGCAGACGGCGCAGGTGACGGCCGCACAATCGCGCTGCGGCTTAGTGGAGGCTGCGGCGCAGGGCTGCGGGTGGGGGCGGGCGTTGCCGAAGCAGTGGGGCTTGCGCTTGTGACAGGAGGCGGAACAGGTACAGGCACCGGGTCTGGCCGGGTGCTGCGAACCACCGGCGCATCGGCGTCAACTGGACCGGACGCGCGCGGGGTTGCGCTGGGGATCGGTTGCAAACGGAAATCGCTGGCCGATTGGGCAAAGGTCACCGCAGGCAGATTCAGCAGGCATGCCATCACCGCGAGGGCCAGGCCATTTGCCGTCCGTGCAAACATTCTCACCTTGCCCCAGTCCCTCATGCTTCAAGATCGCGCTTCAAGGCCGTCAACGGCTTGAATAGCGCGTGAACCGCTGCTCATAAACCGCTCACTTGTGCAATGACAAAGATGGCGGCATGGCAGCGGCATGACTGAAACGCACCAATCCCCGCTACACCTTGGCCAGACCAGCGCCTTGCCCGCATCGCCCGAAGCGGCGGTGCTCGACTATGTGCCCAATCCGCGCGCGGGTAGTCTCTATTTGGTTCGCTTTGCAGCGCCGGAATTTACCTCACTGTGTCCGGTTACTGGCCAGCCTGATTTTGCCCATCTGGTGATCGACTATGCACCGGGTGATACAATCGTCGAATCAAAAAGCCTCAAGCTGTTCCTCGGCGCGTTCCGCAATCACGCCGGGTTTCACGAGGAGGTGACCGTCGGGATCGGCCAGCGGCTGTTTACTGAGATGGCCCCGCAATGGTTGCGCATCGGCGGATACTGGTATCCGCGCGGCGGCATCCCTATTGATGTTTTCTGGCAATCGGGTGCGCCGCCAGCCGACCTGTGGCTGCCCGATCAAGGCGTGCCAAGCTATCGCGGGCGTCGGTAAGGGCTACAGTCCCATCGGCTGATCGTCTTGTTCATCCACATCCGATTTGCGCCTGCGCCGCTTCTTTTCCTTGCTATAGCCATAACCATAGCCGGTGCCGAGGCGTTGCTGAGGGGCGCTCCAAAACGCAATGATCGGCATTGCTACCGCTACCGCCAGCATAATCACGAACATGGTGACCGCAATCGCGATATAGAGCGGCACGCTAATTGGCAGGGTGATCAGAAACAGGCGGCGCATGCCAATCGACCAGCTCAGTGGAGACAGCAAGCGCAGCTACCAGTAACCCAAACTTCTTCGCGATGACCCTGCCATGGCCTCCCGCCTATGCCGACAACTGTCGATGTGCAATCAGCAAGATTGCATCAACCTAATCGTTGATCGGTACTATCCTCAGAAACTTGCCGCCGACTTGGCTTCATTCATCATAGCTTGCCGCACCAAGGGGATTGGCGGGCCGCCATAGTTGAGGAAGGCATCGTGGAACGCCTTCCAGCCCGCGCGTCCACCGTGCGTTGCGGTCCAGTCTGCGCGCAGTTTGCGGATCATCAGCTTACCCATGGTGTAATTGAGGTAAGCGGGATCATAGGTTCCGCGCGCCGCTTGCTGGTCAGCCGTGCCTTCATCTTGGAAGCATTGATCGATAAACATCGCCTTCGATTGCGCCATGGTCATGCCCTTGGCGTGCATACCTATCGCCGAAAGGAAGCGGCAATCGCGCAGCAGAGCGTTCGATAGCTGGCCAATGTGCATTTGCGGGTCGCCGTTACCCAGTCCAGCTTCCCACATCATTTCCTCAGAATAATGCGCCCAGCCTTCGGCAAAGGCATAGCCGACGAACAGCCGTCCAAATAGCGACGGGCTGCGGTTGGCGTGGAGGAATTGCAAGAAGTGCCCCGGCATAACCTCGTGCACCGAAGTGAACATCAGATCATCGACGCCGGGAATATAGCCGTCCTGCTTTTCCTTGCTCCACGAAGGATCAGGCGGAGAGATGTAATAGATCGACGGAATGCCCTTTTCGAACGGCCCCGGAGGATCAATGTAAGCACCGTTTTGCCGGTTATACGGCGGGCTTTGCCGGACCAGCGCCTGTTCGGTGCCGGGGATGGTGACCAGATCCTTGGTCTTGATGAACTGGGTCAGCATCGGGATTTGCCGGGTTGCCTCGGCCACAGGTCCGCCAACCGGTTTGTTGGCGTTCAATTTATCCATGCAGAGCTGAATCGTCTTACCGGGCGCAAATTTGGCGCACTCGGCCTTCAAGGCATCCTGATTGTGCTTAAGGTCTGCCTGTCCGATCTTCTCGAGATCGGCGATCGGCGTATCGACCGCTTCGGTGGCGGAAAGCATATGCGCGAAACGATCAGCCCCAAGCGCAAAATTCTGCGTTGCGCTCGGTTCTTGGCTTTTCAGCCAATCGCGCAAATCTGCCATCGCCTTGGACGCGGCTTGCGATGAATCGGTGAGCTGCTTTTGCAGGCCCGCGTCTTTGACATCGGCAAACGCGGCGCGGACATCGCTGACATAGGCATCGGCAAAACCGCCAAACCCGGCAGTGCCATATTTGATGAAGCTGGCGGGCATCGGTGCCTTCAGGTTGGCGCGGATTTGCGTGGCAGCGGCGGGGATCGCATTCAAATAGCCGATCAGGGCCTTCATCCGCGTTGGTTTGTCAGCATATTCGCGCGCGATGTAAGTGTT
>JAYVNC010000293.1:0-3315 GCA_043758655.1 Novosphingobium sp. | reverse complement strand
GGACCGAAGGGACCCAAAAGCGACGGCCCCGGCCGGACGGCACCCCGTCAGGCGGCCCACCTCAGGCCGAAATCGCCATTGTTCGAGGTGCCCTTAACTATGTTCTGCAAAACACAATTGCCAAAACCCGGCTGGAACAGTTCGTTGCTAACGTAAACGTTGGCGGCTCGCCCTTCGATCTTTTTAGCAATCCGGTTTCATTCAACCTGGGCTATGAGCATCACGAAGAAAAGGGTGCATTCACCCCTGATGCGTTCTTGCAAGCAGGTCTTGGACGTTCTGTGGCCATCGCGCCTACATCAGGAAAATATACGCTCAACGAAGAATTTGGCGAAATACTAGTTCCACTGATCACCCCGGACAATAACTTCGTCTTCTCGAAGCTGGAGTTGTATGCGCGCGGTCGGCACGTTAATAACTCGGTGAATGGCGGCTTCAATTCATGGGCGGCAGGCGGCAGTTTTGCTCCGATTCCAGACATTGTGTTCGGGGGAAATTATACCAAATCGTTCCGTGCACCAGCGATTGTGGAACTCTATGCGCCACAGACCAATGTGTTCACCACGGTTCCTGATCTGTGTTCACCTTCGAACATCGGCGCTGGTTCGGTGCCGACCATCCGCACGGCGAATTGCACTGCGTTTCTTGCCAAGTTCCCAACCGCCACGCCATTGCTTGCAGCCAGCGCAACGGTGCCAGGCCTGAGCGGAGGCAACCCTTCGCTTCGTAATGAGGTAGCCAACAGCTTCACTTATGGCGTGGTCTTTCGTCCTCGCTTCGTGAAGAATCTGGTCCTGACGGTCGATTACATTAACGTCAAAATCAAGGATCCTATTTCGAACCTCTCAGTGGCGACGATCACCGGTGGCTGCTTTGACAACCCCGTGTTCAACACCGCCGATCCGGCAAATGGCAACGCATTCTGCTCCCTCATCAAACGCGATGCTACCGGTCAGGTGATTAGCAACGCGGCGAGCCCGGGCGTTACTTCGGGTTACGTCAACGGCAAGATCGTTCGGATGGATGCAGTCCAGGGAACAATCGACTACTTCACCGATCTGAAAAACATCGGCCTGTCGGGCACTTTTGAGATTGGCGCTGACGTATTCTATCTCCGCAACCGTCTGAACGACATCACCGGTATTGCACCGGTGCAGTCTGACGGACTCTCGGGTGACCCAAAATGGCAGGGCCAAATGCGCCTGCGCTACCACAACAAGCAGTGGGGCATGAGCGCCAACTTCAATTATGTCGGCACCCAATTGTCGTCTTACACAAATCGCGGACCCAACCCGAACGACACGCGTGAATTCGATCACTACAGCCCATACACCACCGTGGATGCTTCAATGTGGTTTGATACCGAGGACAAATTCCGGTTTGGTCTGTCAGTCACCAATCTGACCAATCGCGTCGGTCAGTCGTATTACGGCTTCATCGTACCCGCCTCGATAAACGATCCGCTTGGGCGTCGCTTCACGGTATCGGTGTCGAAGAAATATTAGTCGACTTGGCTTAGCCTAAACAATTGGGGCGGCGTGGTTTATTCCCGCCGCCCTTTTCTTTTGAGCGCCAAGTAACGCCTCACCTCACCGCAATCACCAGTGCCCCGTCGCCCTCATCAATTTTCACCGCCGAACCATCAGGTACTTCGCCCGCAAGCAGCTTTTCCGCCAGCGGGTCTTGCAAGTATCGCTGAACCGCGCGCTTCAAGGGCCGCGCGCCGTAGACCGGATCGTAGCCCACCCTGCCGAGCCAGCGCTTTGCCGCATCGGTGAGGTCGAGCGTGATCTTGCGGTCCTTGAGCAGCTTGCCCACGCGGGCGACCTGAATTTCGACAATCGGGGCCATGTGTTCCTGCCCCAGCCGGTGGAACAGGATGATCTCATCAAGCCGGTTGAGGAATTCGGGGCGGAAGTGACCGCGCACGACCTCCATGACCTGCGGTTCGACGCTTTCGACGTCCTGCCCTTCCTCAAGGCTCGCAAGATACTGGCTGCCGAGGTTGCTGGTGAGGATAATCAGCGTGTTGGTGAAGTCTACCAGCCGCCCCTGCCCGTCTGTCAGCCGCCCGTCATCGAGCACTTGCAGCAGCACATTGAACACGTCTGGGTGGGCCTTTTCGACCTCATCGAACAGCACCACCTGATAGGGACGGCGGCGGACGGCTTCGGTGAGAACGCCGCCCTCATCATAGCCGACATAGCCCGGAGGCGCACCGATCAAGCGGCTAACCGCGTGTTTTTCCATGAATTCGCTCATGTCGATGCGGACCATCGCAGAGTCATCATCGAACAGGAAGCTGGCGAGCGCCTTGGTCAGTTCGGTCTTGCCGACGCCGGTGGGGCCGAGGAACAGGAATGAGCCCAAGGGCCGATTGGGGTCTTGCAAGCCAGCCCGCGCGCGCCGCACCGCCTTTGATACGGCGGTTACCGCCGCGGCCTGTCCAATCACCCGCGCGCCGATAACCTGCTCCATCTTGAGCAGCTTTTCCCGCTCGCCTTGCAGCATCCGGTCAACTGGAACTCCGGTCCATTTGGAGACCACGGCAGCTATGTCATCGGCGGTGACTTCTTCACGCAGCAGGGCATTTTCCGCCTGCCCCTGAGCTTCCGCCAGCTGCTTTTCGAGCGCCGGGATCGTGCCATAGGAAAGCTCGCCTGCACGGCCCAAATCGCCGCCGCGCTGTGCTTGCTCAAGCTCAAGCCGGGCAGCGTCGAGCGCTTCCTTGATTTTGCCCTCGGCAGCGATCTTGTCGCGCTCGTTCTGCCAGCGGGTGGTGAGCGCCGCAGACTGCTCCTCCAACCCCGCCAGTTCTTCACGCAGCGTCGCGAGGCGGTCCTTCGATGGCTGGTCGCTCTCCCGCCCCAGCGCCATTTCCTCGATCTTGAGCTGGATGATCCGGCGATCAAGGTTCTCGATTTCCTCGGGCTTCGATTCCACCTCCATGCGGATGCGGCTCGCGGCCTCGTCCATCAGATCGATGGCTTTGTCGGGCAAAAACCGATCCGCGATATAACGGTTGGAGAGCGTTGCGGCGGCGACGATGGCTCCGTCGGTGATCCGCACGCCATGGTGCAATTCGTACCGGTCTTTCAGCCCGCGCAGGATCGAAATGGTGTCCTCCACCGTCGGCTCGCCAACAAACACCGGCTGGAAACGCCGTTGCAGTGCCGGGTCTTTTTCGACGTACTTCTGGTATTCATCGAGCGTGGTTGCGCCGATGCAGTGCAGTTCGCCGCGCGCCAACGCCGGCTTGAGCAGGTTCGAGGATCCATCGCGCCTTCACCCTTGCCCGCGCCGATCAGCGTGTGC
>JAYVNC010000292.1:0-3326 GCA_043758655.1 Novosphingobium sp. | reverse complement strand
CGATCTTTTCCGAAGCCTGATCGAGCGCCAGATGGGCATCGTTGGCAATCGCCGCGCCCTTAAGGATTAGCCCGTGCATCACATGAGTCACAATATCGCAGCTGAATGCCCCGGCGGGCGCCTTGCCAAAGGTCACATGGCTGGACAGCGCACCGCTGAAATATTTGTTCACTATCCCGCCAAGACGCTCGTTTGCATGCGTTTGAAGTGCTTCGCCGGTTGCCATCTGATGACCTGAGACGCGGATATCCATGCAGTACTTCTCCTGTGCTAGGCGCTTGTCGTCAGGTATTACCCCAGAGCGGCGAAGCGATTTTGCCCACAAATTCGGCGTGGGCGGCCAGTTCTTCCGGGCTCGCCATGTGCGGGCGGGCGGGACGGAATGGGCGATTGCGGGTGATGGTTGAAACTGTGGCGACGACGCTTCCGCTTTGGTCTGCTGCAAGCTCTAGGCCGATCTGGCGGCCGCCGGTCAGCTCTACGTAAACCTGCGCGAGCAGTTCAGCATCGAGCAGCGCGCCGTGTTTGGTCCGGTGGCTACGATCAATCCCATACCGCGTGCACAACGCATCGAGCGAATTCTTTGCGCCGGGATGCCGCATACGGGCCATCGCCACGGTATCAATCGTCCGTTCGCGCGGCAGCGGATCGAGCCCGCAATTGGTCAGCTCCATATTGAGGAAGCCAAGATCGAACCCGGCATTGTGCGCCACCAGCGGAGAGTCGCCGACGAATTCGAGAAACTGGTCGACCAGTTCGACGAATTTGGGCTTGTCAGAAAGGAACGTTGCGGAAAGCCCGTGCACCGCCTCTGCCTGCGGCGGCATATCGCGTTCGGGGTTGAAATAGGCGTGAAAAGTCTCGCCGGTCGAGACCCGATTGACCATCTCGATGCAGCCAATTTCCACCATCCGATCACCGCTATTCGGATCGAGTCCGGTGGTTTCGGTGTCGAAGATAATTTCGCGCATTGTCAATTGATATGTGCCTGTCGCGCCTGCTGCGCAAGGGGCATTGCGGTTTATTCGTTGCCGGTGATCTGGCGTACGAGGCGCGCCACCGCTTGGGCGGTTTCTGCGCGCGACGTGCCGGTATCGATGACATAGTCGGCGCGCGCGCGTTTTTCGGCATCGGGCATCTGAAGGGCGAGAATATGGGCGAACTTTTCAGCGCTCATGTCGGGGCGGGCGAGCACCCGCGCGCGCTGCGCCTCGGGGCTGGCCGAGACAACGACGACGGCGTCAACCCCGGCATTGCCGCCTTTTTCGAACAGCAGAGGAATATCAAAGACGATCAATCGCGCATCGGCATTGGCGGCGAGGAATTGCTGGCGCAGTGCCGCAACCGGCGGGTGGACAATCGCTTCAAGCACGGCGAGCTTGGCCTTGTCGCCAAATACCGCAGCGCCGAGTTTGGCCCGGTGTGCACCTTGCGGACCGGTGGTTCCGGGAAAGGCTGCTTCGATTTCCCCCAGCAACGCGCCTTGTGGTCCCTGCAAGCGATGCACCGCCGCATCGGCATCGAACACCGGAACGCCGAGATCGCTGAACATCGCCGCGACCGCCGATTTGCCCATGCCGATTGAACCCGTCAGCCCGAGAATAAAGGGTTTGCTCATGCGGTCAGCAGAGCGCGCAGTTCGGCGTCGTATTCGCGCGGGGCGGGTTGGCCAAAGAACTTCTCGAAGGCCGCCGATGCTTGGCCGATCAGCATAGTGAGGCCGTCGATAGTTTCAAACCCCCGCCTGCGTGCCTCGGCAAGCAGCGGCGTTTCGGCCGGGTGGGTGACAATGTCATAAACTATGCTGCCCGGAGGAACGTGGCTGAAATCAAGATCAAGCGGCGGATGCCCTGACATACCGAGCGGGCTGGCGTTGACGATCAGGTCGAGAATCCTGTCTCGGTCATCAAAGACAAAGTCAGTTTCGCGGACGAAATGGGCAAGCTCAACGCTGTGATCTTCGCGCCCCGGCACAAGTTCATCGAGTAGGGCCCGCGCTTTGGCCGAATCCCTTGCCGCCAGCACCAAAGTGAATCCCGCGTCCGCGAGCGCGACGATGATTGCCCGCGCTGCACCGCCAGCGCCGAAGATTCGCGCCATTCTGAACGGGCTGGGCTGCCCAAGAGACGCCGATAGCGGCTCAATAAAGCCGCTTGCGTCAGTATTGTGCCCGGAGAGTGTACCATCTGCAACGCGCACAATCGTGTTGACCGCACCAATCCGTTTAGCGAGCGGATCAATTGCATCGAGCAGCGGCATCACCGCCTGCTTATGCGGCATCGTTACATTACACCCCCGCCAATCCGCATCTCCGCGTCTTCGCGCGAAATAACCGGCGAGGTCATCGGGCAGAACATGGCAGGCGCGGTATTCGGCATCAATCCCGAGCTTGCCCAGCCAAAAATTGTGAATCAACGGCGATTTAGATTGCGCGATCGGATCGCCGATAACCTCGGCATAGGGGTGCGTCATCGCGGCAATTCCCCAAGATCGCGCAGCGCGGCGAGCACGGCCAGCAACGGCATTCCCAGCACGGTGAATTGATCGCCTTCGATGGCATCAAACAATTGCACCCCGCGCGCTTCAATCCGGAATACCCCGACGCAACCGGCCACTGCCGGCCATTCGTGGCTGAGGTAATCGGCGATGAACGCCTCGCTCAAGGCCCGCACCTTCAATTCCGCCACGCCGCCTTGCTGCCACAAGACCGCGCCATCGCGCGCCAGAGCCGCCGTCGAATGAAGGTGCATCGTCTTGCCCGCAAAGAACCGCAGATGATCGGCGGCATCTTCAAGGGAGGCGGGTTTATCAAACCGGCGGCCCGAAACATCGACCAGACTGTCGCTGCCTAAAACCAGCGCACCGGGGCTTTCAGCACTCACCGCAAGCGCTTTTTCCGCCGCGAGCGCGAGCGCAATATCCTCTGCCGCAGCCCCCGCCATCCCGGCCTCAAGCGCCCGCTCATCAACCTGAGCGGGCTGCGTAACAAACGCCACTCCCGCCGCCTCGAGCATGGCCTTGCGCGAGGCGCTCTGCGAGGCGAGCACCAGCATCAGGCTTCATCCCCGCCCGATGTGCCGCGCGCCTCGTTGTACAAATTGATCACCGCCGCCGCCGTTTCTTCAATCGAGCGGCGGGTGACATCGATCACCGGCCAATCATTATCGGCGAACATCCGGCGGGCATATTGCAGCTCTTTGGTCACCTCTTCGGAATGGACATAGGCGGTTTCGGGCGCCTGATTGAGCGACAACAAGCGGTTGCGCCGCACCTGAATCAGCCGGTCCGCTGCCGTGGTCAACCCGACGACAAATGGATGCTTGAGG
>JAYVNC010000291.1:0-10320 GCA_043758655.1 Novosphingobium sp. | reverse complement strand
ACTCAGCCAGGACCCTGCATCCCGCGCCAAAGCAAACCGGCAGATGACTGTGCAGACCACGCATCGCGTCCGGGCCAATGCCGCCATCGCTGCCGCATACCGCCCCGATGCCCTAGCCTGATCTGCCACTGGGCGGGATATGACCCGCAAGGTAGCGGCTCCAATGCGAGCCTTCGAGGCCGCTACCTTCTCAATGCCGCGCGTAAAGTCGTAACAGGGGCCGAGCCGAAACGGAGCGCAGGACCTCCACCCGGCCATTCGCGCGTAAAGTCCCGCCGCCCGAGCCCGCGCGCCACAAGCAATGGCGCCGCTGCCGGTCGCGCGTTTCGTGCTTATTCCCGGCGTTATCCCGCATTCGCCAGCGGGGGTGTTTGTGCGCCAAACTCAGGCGTGAAACCATCTTCTTCACCCAGCCCCAGCAAAAACCCCCCGCATCGGGTGATGCGAGGGGCCGAAATGCTTTGCCTATCAGGAAATAAAATCAGTGCTGATCAGCCCAAATCTGCTTCTTCGCCATATAGGCAAGCGCCGTGGCGAAGATCAGGAACAGCACCACCGGCCAGCCGGTCTGCTTGCGCTTGTCCATCTTGGGCTCGGCGGTCCATTCAAGGAATGCCGATACGTCCTTGGCCATCTGGTCCTTGGTCGCCTTGGTGCCATCAGAATAGGTGACCAGATCATCAGCGGGCAGCGGCGGCGGCATGGCGATGTTGAGGTTGGCGAAATAGGGGTTGTAGTAAAGCCCCTCAGGCGTCTTCGCATCGGGGAACTTCGCGATCAATGCGGCAGGCTGCGCGGCATAGCCGGTAATCAGCGAATGAACATAGGCCGCACCACCGTGGCGCGCCTTGGTAATCAGCGACAGGTCGGGCGGGTTGCCCTTGCCGCCGTAAACTACCGGCGGGAAATGGTCGGTCGGCAGGCCGGGATGCGCCTTGGCTTCGCCGGTCTTGGGATCGTAGGCAGGCACCTGATAGGCCTTGGCAATCGCCTTTACCTCATCGTCGTCATAGCCGAGCGCCTTGAGGTCGCGAAAAGCCACATAGCTGAGCGAATGGCAGTTCTGGCACACGCCCTGATAAACCGCGAGGCCGCGCTGAAGCTGCGCATTGTCAAACGTACCAAGAATGCCATCGGTGGAAAGCGCCAGCGCGCCGGGATGTTCGTGGAACTGCTTTTCGGCGCTGTTTGGCAGGCCGTCCTTGGCGGTGTTGATCGCTTCAAAAATGAACGACAACCCCAGCACAAAGCTGAAGGCGAGGCCTGCGAGAATGGAGAAGATGCGGATCATGGTTTCGTCTCTTTCCGTCTCGTCTCAGGCCTTGAGGGCCGCAGCTTCGTCAATTCCCAGCACCGATTCGGTGATTGAGAACGGCAGCGGATCGGGTCGCTCAATCGATGATACGAGCGGCACGATGACGAAGAAGTGGAGGAAGTAATAGATCGACGCCAATTGGCTCACCATCAGATAGGGCTCTTCGGCGGGCGAACCGCCGCAATAGCCGAGCACGATCACGTCAACCACCAGCACCCAGAAGAACTTGCGGTACAGCGGGCGATAGGAGCCTGAACGCACTGGCGATTTATCGAGCCACGGCAGGAAGAACCACACCAGAATTGCGCTGAACATGGCGAGCACGCCCCACAGCTTGGCCGACATGATGAAGTCGGTCGTGAAGCTGCGCAGGATCGCGTAAAACGGCCAGAAATTCCATTCAGGAACGATATGCGCCGGCGTTTGCAGCGGGTTCGCCGGGATGTAATTGTCCGGATGGCCCAGCGCATTCGGCATGAAGAACACCATCGCGCAGTACAGGATCAGGAACACGCCCAGCCCGAAGCCGTCCTTCGAAGTGTAGTAAGGATGGAACGGAAGCGTATCGCTTTCGGTCTTGATCTCAACGCCCGTCGGGTTGGTCGAACCCGGAATATGCAGCGCCCAGATGTGCAGGATAACCACCCCAAGGATCACGAACGGCAGCAGGAAGTGCAGCGAGAAGAAGCGGTTGAGCGCGGCGTTATCCGGGGCAAAACCACCGAGCAGCCACTGCTGCAAAGGCTCACCCACCAGCGGAATTGCACCGAACAGCCCGGTAATAACCTTGGCTCCCCAGAAGCTCATCTGGCCCCACGGCAGCACATAGCCCATGAAGGCAGTCGCCATCATCAACAGGAATATGGTGACGCCCAGCAGCCACACCATTTCGCGCGGTGCCTTGTAGGAGCCGAAGTAAAACCCGCGGAAAATGTGGATATAGACCACGACAAAAAACGCACTCGCGCCATTGGCGTGGGCATAGCGCATCAGCCAGCCCCAGTTGACATCACGCATAATATGCTCGGTCGAGGCGAAGGCGATGTCGGCATTGGCGGCAAAGTGCATCGCCAGAATGATGCCGGTGACAATCTGCACGACAAGGCAGAAGCCCGCCAGAATGCCGAAGTTCCAGAAGTAGTTAAGGTTGCGCGGCACCGGATAGCCGGCGCCAATCGCATTATACAGCAAGCGCGGCAGCGGCAGTTTCTCGTCGAAATACTGCATCAACGGATGGCTTGGCTTGTATTCTTTGGCCCAGGGGAAGCTCATGGTTTTCTACCTCAGCCGATCTTGACGATAGTGTCGGAGCTGAACTTGTATTCCGGAACCTCAAGGTTCTTCGGCGCGGGGCCTTTGCGGATGCGCGCGGCGGTATCGTATTGCGAACCGTGGCACGGGCAGTAATAACCGCCGAAATCGCCCTTCACTTCGCCTTCGCCTGCGCCGAGCGGCACACAGCCAAGGTGGGTGCAAACCCCCATCGTGATCAGCCAGTTTTGCTTGCCCTCTTTGGTCCGGTCTTTCAGCGACTGCGGATCGCGCAGGCTTGAAACATCGACCGCTTCGGCCTCAGCAACTTCTTTGGCGGTAAGGTTGCGGATAAACAGGGGCTGTTTGCGGTACAGCGCTTTGATCGCCTGACCCGAAGCAATCGCGCTGATGTCAATTTCCACCGAACTTGCAGCAAGCACGTCAGCCGACGGGGACATCTGGCTGATCAGGGGGACCAGCACGGCAAGCCCGCCGACCCCGGCAGCGCTGACAGCAGCGATATTGATGAAGTCGCGCCGACGTACCCCTCCGCCGTCTTCCGGTTCGGGAGTTTCGTTGCCCGGATCCTGTGACATGGTAGACCTAGTCCTGTTCCACCGGTTCGCTTGCGGCATTGCGCCAGAAACTAACCGAAAACCGCCGAATATTGCCCTGCGAGCCGAATCCTGGTTGCCAAGAAAGCGCGTCTCGCACCGGGGATTGGCGCAGCTTTCCCGGCTGCTCCGATACCGGCTTGGCGCCCCTTTAGCTGCGAAAAATTGGCCTGCCAACCGTGTTTTTCACCGCGTGGAAAAGTTGCCTCATCGTGAGGTTATGGAAGGCCAATAAGCGAGAACTGGCGACCGTAATTTGGTTCGCTCCGATGGGTGGCGCGGCGATAGGAAAAGTACCGATCTTCGCGGGTATAAGTATCCTCTCCCAGCCGTTCAACCCCGCCGATTTCCGCCCTTTCAAGCCGTTTCGTAACGTAGCCTTCAAGGTCAAAATGTTTATGCCCCGCACGGCCTTCAGCAAAGAATTGCAACGCACTTGCATCGGCACTGCAAAAGGTTTGAACGAAATCCGAAGTGACCTCATAGCTGGCCTGCGCAATACACGGGCCGACAGCGGCGACGATCCGGTCGGCCTTTGCGCCAAGGCCAATCATCGCTGCGATAGTCCGGTCAGTGACCCCCGCCAGCGCCCCTTTCCAACCGGCATGGGCAGCACCGATCACCCCTGCCTCAACATCGGCGAACAGCACCGGCGCGCAATCGGCGGTGACGATCCCAAGCAGCAGGCCCGGCGTGTTGGTGACCATTGCATCGGCGTGGGGGCGCTGACCTTCTGGCCAAGGTTCAGTCACCACTACGCAATCGGGCGAGTGGACCTGATAGACGCTCGCCAACCTGCCCCCCGGCATAACGGCGGCGGATGCACGGGCGCGATTTTCTGCAACCGCCGCGCCATCATCGTCGCTTCCGAGGCCGACATTCAGCCCTGCCACTGCGCCCATCGAAACCCCGCCGCGCCGCCCGAGGAAGCCGTGCGGCACGCCCTCTAAAACACGCGCGCTGAGAACTTCCACCGCCTCAGCCAAGGCTTTTGCTCACCTGCTCAAAAGTATCGCGCGAAAGACCCGGCGCGGCGGCCAGCCGTTCAAGCTCCGCGCGCATCATGCCTGCACGCCCCGCTTCAATCCGCCGCCAGCGCCCGAGCGGCGGCACGAACCGCGCCGCGGTTTGCGCATTCATCGGATCAAGATTCAGGATCAGATCGGCAATGATCCGATATCCCTCACCACTGGCATCGTGGAAAGCGTGGCCGTTCGCTGCCAGCGCCATGTACAGCGCGCGGATGCGGTTCGGGTTTTGCAGGGTGAAATCGGGGTGAGCCGCGAGCGCCGTGGCCTGCGCCAAGGCATCGCGGTGCATCGATCCTGCCTGAAGCGAAAACCACTTGTCGATGACCAAGGCGTTGCCCGAAAACCGCTGGTGGAAATTGGCCAGCCGCGATTCGCGCCCAGGGCAATCGAGCGCACAAAGCACCATCAGAGCGCCCTGCCGGTCGGTCATATTGCTCGCGCTGTCATACTGCGCGGCGGCGCGGGCGGCAGCCTCGGCGGGCGCTCCGGCAGCGAGATAGACCAGCGCCAGCGTTTTGACCTTGCGCGCGCCCTTGGCCTTGGCATCATGGCTGAACGGCACTGCACTTACGCGGTCGTGCAGTGCGATGAAGCGGCCTTTGAGTTCAGACCCAATCCAGCCCTTGAGCGCCTCCCGCGCGGCCCAGATCGCCTGCGGATCGGCAAGGGCAAGCTGTTCGGCAAGGTAGGCCTCACCCGGCAGCACCAGCAGATCGCCGCGCATCAGATCATCGAGCGCGGGGTCATCGAGCACGGCGGCGATGGCCGCGCCAATCGCCCGTCGCTCCGTTGCAATCCCTGCATCATCCAGCCCGCCGAGCACCGCCACCAAATGCCCGACGATCAGGCTTTGCAGCGCCTCATAACGGGCAAATGGATCATCATCATGCGCCGCGAGGAACACCAGATCGGCTTCGCTGAGGCCAGCATCGAGCGCCACGGGGGCGGAGAAGCCGCGGTTGATTGACAGCACCGGCCGCGCCGCGAAGCCGGGGAAAGCGAAGCGCGCCTCACCCTTATCGAGCACCAATAACTGCTCGCTACTCTGCTTCCCAGAACCCGGATCAAACATCGCCATGCGCAGCGGGATCACCATCGGCGCCTTGGTGTCCTGCCCCGGGGTGGGCGGAACCACCTGCGAGAGATGCAGCGTCGCGACATCGCCCATATGCTCGAGCCGCGCGGTAACCTTGGGCGTCCCGGCCTGCGAATACCACAGGCGGAACTGTGTAAGGTCCAGCCCCGCGCCATCCTCAATCGCGGATATGAAGTCCTCACAAGTCGCCGCTTCGCCATCGTGGCGTTCAAAATAAAGGTCGGTGCCTTTGCGGAAAGACTCAGGCCCGGCAAGCGTCCGCATCATGCGGATCACCTCGGCACCCTTGTTATAGACCGTCGCGGTGTAGAAGTTCGAGATCTCCTGAAACGAATCGGGCCTGATCGGATGCGCGAGCGGCCCCGAATCTTCGGGGAACTGCGCCGCACGCAAAATCCGCACATCTTCAATCCGCTTGACCGGTTCAGACCCCATCGCCGAGCTGAACATCTGGTCGCGCAGCACGGTGAAGCCTTCCTTCAGCGAAAGCTGGAACCAGTCACGGCAGGTCACCCGGTTGCCCGACCAGTTGTGGAAATATTCGTGGCCGATCACCGCCTCAACCCCGTCAAAATCACCGTCGGTCGCGGTTTCCTGATCGGCGAGCACATAGCGCGTGTTGAACACGTTGAGGCCCTTGTTCTCCATCGCCCCCATGTTGAAATCGGAAACCGCAACGATGTTGAACAGGTCAAGATCGTATTCGCGACCGAAGGCTTCCTCGTCCCATTGCATCGAATGGATCAGGCTGCGCATGGCGTGCGCGGTGCGGGCTTCGTCGCCGCTGCGAACATAGATGCCCAGATCAACCTTGCGGCCGCTCATTGTAGTGAAGGTGTCTTTGGTGGCCACCAGATCGCCCGCGACCAGCGCGAAAAGGTAGCACGGCTTGGGCCACGGATCGTGCCATTCGGCCCAGTGGGTGCCGTCCGAGCCTTCGCCCGAAGCGGTGCAATTGCCGTTCGACAACAGCACTGGAAAGGCAGCCTTTTCGCCGCTCATCCGCACGCGGTAGATGGACAGCACATCGGGCCGGTCAGCAAAGAAGGTAATCCGGCGAAAGCCCTCGGCTTCGCACTGGGTGCAGAGCATGCCGCTTGAGGCATAAAGCCCCATCAGCTGCGAATTGGCGGCAGGGTTGATCGCGGTTTCGATGGTCAGCTCGTGCGAATCGCCGGTGAGATCAATCAGCAGATCGGACCCGTCCATGCGCCACGCGTTGCTGGGCAAGCCATCAACGCTGACCGCCCGCGCCGCGATGCCATCACCGTTGAGGCGGATTGTCGCGGCGGCTTCGGCATCAGGATTGCGCCGGACGGAAAGCCGCGAAGTGACCGCGGTGGCATCAAGCCCAAGCGCAAAATCGAGCGCAACTTCGGGGATCAGCCATGCAGGCGGGCGATAGTCCTCGCGGCGAATGATGGGCGGCGGGGCGGTGACGGCTGATTGAATATCCATGGGGCAGGTCTTTAGCCCCATTTGCCAATCGCCGTCACCCGGCTATCGACGAACAAATGCCCCGCATGTTCATCTTCGGCCTTGGCTACACCGCCGCCCGCATCGCCGCCGCCCTCGAATCGCGCGGGTGGGAGGTTGTGTCCACCGGGCGCGATGGCACACTGAGCTTTGATGATGCGGGAGCGGTGCGGCTGGCTTTGGCCGATTCGTCGCACGTTCTATCCTCGGTGCCGCCATCGGGGGAGGGGTGCGATCCGGTGCTGGACCGTTATGGCGCGGACTTGGCAGGCAAGTGGCTGGGCTATCTTTCGTCAACCGGGGTCTATGGCGATTGCGGCGGAGCCTGGGTCGATGAGTCTGCGCCGGTAGGAACGGGCAGGCGCTCAGCACGGGCCGATTGCGATCGCGAATGGCTGGATCGCGGCGCGCGGGTGTTTCGATTGCCGGGGATTTACGGGCCGGGCAGGTCCGCGCTCGAACGCGTGTTTGAGGGCAAGGCCCACCGGATCGCCATTCCGGGGCAGGTGTTCAGCCGGATGCATGTTGATGACATTGTTTCAGGCGTGATCGCGGGTCTCGATGCTCCACCGGGGGCTTACAACTTGGCCGACGATTTGCCGTGCAGCCAGAACGCCGTGATTGAGGAGGCATGCCGCTTGCTGGGCCTCGCCCCACCGCCGATGCAATCACTCGCTGAGGCCAACCTCTCCCCCATGGCGCTCGGGTTTTATGCCGAGAATCGCCGGGTCGCCAACGGCAAGGCCAAGCGCCTGCTGGGCTGGGAACCGGTCTACCCCGATTTCTATGCCGGGTTGCGCGCTCTTAAAGCGATGACCAGACCTACCAATGCCAGTGCCGACCCGGCGAGCGCCAGCGTAGTCCAATCATAGCCTTCAAGCATGGTCGAAAGCAGCATCGCGAGCACAATCGAGGCGATACCGTTATAGGCTGCTGGCCCCGCGCCGAGTTTGCGCACCAGCGTGAAATAGAGCGGAAAGGTGACCACCGATCCTGCGATCGCAAGGTACGCGGTCCCCGCCCAATAGGCCGCATCGCGTGGTAGCACCGGCGGTCCCACCGTGAACCATGCCAGCGCGGCGTCAATGATCGTGCCATAGAGCATCGACCAAGCCAGCAGGCTGGCCATCGGCACCGAACGCCCGGTCTCATTCGCCTGGACGATATTGGCGATTGAGGCGGCGATCAGTCCGCCCACCGCCAGAGCCACGCCGAGCCACACATTGTCTGCGCCTGCGCCGCCGATGCGCGCCTCATTAACCAGCAGCAAGGCAATTCCGGCTATCGCAATCGCGCTGCCGACCAGAAACCGCCGGGTAAGCGGCTGCCCAAGCACGAACCGGCCAAGAAAAGCGTTGGGCACCAACAACAGCCCGAGCATAACCGCAACGATGCCTGAGGTCAGGTGCCGTTCGGCCTGATAGACGAACATGTAATTGCCGCAAAACTGGGTAATGCCGATAATCAGCGCGAGGCGGTGCGCCTTGCCGCTAATCCTCAGACTTTTGCCCGTTGCCAGCGCCATCAATGCCATGGCGGGCGTCGCCAACATAAAGCGCAGTGTTACCGACCAGACTGCCGGTATTGCGGCAAGCTGGGTGGTAATAACCCACCACGTCGATCCCCAGATCAGCGCCACCAGCGCGAAAGGCAGGGCGATGGCGGGGGTGAGGAATTTGGCGGGTTGATGCGGGTTCAGGCTAGGGCTCATAACGCGGCGATGGCCTTTGCGAGGGCCAAAACATCGTCCATGTCGCTGCTCCAAGATGTCACGAGTCGCGCGGCATCATCGCCCCAGTCATAAAACGAGAACCCCTGTGCGCGCAGCGCCTCGCGCTCAGCCGCCGACATCGTCACGAACAGCTCGTTGGCCTCTACCGGGTGCATCAGCCGCGTGCCGCACGCCGATGCTAGCTCGCGCGCCGCAGCATTGGCGGCGCGGGCATTTTCCAGCCACAGATCGCCCTCGAGCATCGCCAGCAGTTGCGCCGCCAGAAACCGTCCCTTCGATTGCAGATGGCCCGCCCGCTTGCGGCGATAGCGGGCGACGTCAGCCAGCGCGCCGTCAAAGAACACCGCCGCGTCTGCGCCCATCCCGCCGTTCTTGATACAGCCAAAGCTCAACGCATCAACCGGCCCACAAGCCTCAAACGGAGTGCAGCCCAGATGCGCCACCGCATTGGCAAAGCGCGCTCCGTCCATGTGCAGCCCGAGCCCCCGCCCGCGCGCATGATTGATCAGCGCGGTGAGTTCCGCCGGGGTATAGACCCGCCCATATTCGGTCGCCTGGGTCAGTGAAAGAGCATGCGGCTGGACCTGATGGGTATTATCGCGGATCGGCGCGACCACCTGCTCAATCGTCTCCACGGTCAGCTTCGCGCCATGGCCTTCCGCCAGCAGCAGCTTGGCGCCGTGGGTGTAGAATGCCGGCGCGCCGCACTCGTCGGTTTCAATATGCGACTCCCGGTGGCAGACCACCCCGCCATGCGGCGGCACCATCGTCGCCAACGCCAGACAGTTCGCAGCCGTGCCCGTAGCCACCCACAGCACCGAACATTCGCGGCCAAACAGCACAGAGAATCGCTCGTCCAACATGCGAGACAGCACATCATTGTCATAGGGCGCATCGGGCGCATCGGCGGCCTGCATCGCCGCCCAGATGGCAGGATGGACACGCGCGGCATTGTCGGATTGGAATTGCATAGCCATCTGCGAATCGCTGATCGGTGCGATAAGGTCAACCGGCAAGGTCAAGGAGCAGCCACGATGGAAGGCATAACAATCACCCGCCACGGCGATGCAAGCGCAGGCGAATACCGCGCGCATGTTCCCGGCAGCGCTTCAGTGGGCCGATTGACCTGGGTTCAGCGCAGCGATGTGCGGGCCGCCGAACACACGCTGGTTCCGGCCGATATAGGCGGACGGGGCGTTGCTGCGCTGCTGGTTGATGCGCTGATTGAAGATGCCCGCGAGCATCGATTTAAAGTAAGGCCAGATTGTTCGTACGTCGCCAAGGCGTTTGAGAAGCACCCCGATTGGGGCAATCTCAAAGCGTAATGTATGAACGTAAGGCGGGAGCAGGCTGGTCCCGCCTTCCACGCGAGTGGAAAATTAAAAATGGTGCGCGACGCAGTCCGGAGCGGACTGGTCTCACCCTGATATTCCCTGTTATCCGCGAATATATAAAAAGTTTGGCTAGTTTGTAATCCTCGTTTCCGCCAAAAAACGCGGTAAATTAGTCGGTTAGGGTGCCTGTCGGCCGAATTCATCGAGGAATTAACAGGGAATTCAATTGCCAATAACAGGGAACTCAATTCCCATAACAGGGAATTCAAAGCCGCTTATCAGGCAATTTCAATCGAAAGCGGACCGTTGGCGACCACAAAAACCCGGGATTTGGGCGGAAAATCGGGTGCGGACGTGGGATTTCGTGCAGCTTGGGCGAGATTCTTGGTTGCTTTTGTGGGATTCGGGGCTGACGCCCGGGAAAACGCTGGCCCTTCGCGGGATGCGCGCCATGCGAGCCGGGACAGC
>JAYVNC010000290.1:0-3341 GCA_043758655.1 Novosphingobium sp. | reverse complement strand
AGGTTGCCGCGCGGCTCAACTGGCCGTGCATCCGCATAAACTTGGATGCCCACATCAGCCGTATCGATCTGATTGGCCGCGATGCCATTGTGCTGCGCCATGGCTTGCAGGTTACCGAATTCCGCGAAGGGCTGCTGCCCTGGGCGCTCCAGCACCCGGTGGCTCTGGTGTTTGACGAATACGATGCCGGGCGTCCTGACGTGATGTTCGTCATTCAGCGCGTGCTCGAGGCGGAGGGTAAGCTTACCCTGCTCGACCAGAACCGGGTGATCCGCCCGAACGCCAGCTTCCGCCTGTTCTCGACCGCGAACACCGTGGGCCTTGGCGATACCAGCGGGCTTTATCACGGCACGCAGGCAATCAATCAGGGCCAGATGGACCGTTGGAACATCGTCGTCGGGCTGAACTACCTCGCCGCGCAGGTCGAGGCGGAGATCGTTGTCAAGAAATCGACCGGCGTGGCTGAAGACGTCGTCACCCAGATGGTGCGCGTTGCTGAATTGACCCGGCAGGGCTTCATCAACGGCGATATCTCCACCGTCATGAGCCCGCGCACGGTGATAACCTGGGCGCAGAACATGGCGATCTTCAAAGACCCGGGCTTCTCGTTCCGCCTGTCGTTCCTTAACAAGTGCGATGAGACCGAGCGTATGCTGGTGGCGGAGTATTACCAGCGGGTGTTTGGCAAGGATTTGCCTGAGAGCGTGGTGGGCAAGGGGTGAAGTTGCGGCTTGCGGTTTTAGCGATTGCGGCGGCGGGATTGCTTCCTACTGCGGCGCGTGCAGAACCAGCCAAGCCCGCTCCCGCCTCTGCCGAAACCAAGTGGTTCCCCGAAGATAAACACGCGGATCAAACGATTGCCGCCGCCGTGGCGCAAGCCAGCGCCAGCAAACGCTATGCGGTAATCGTGTTCGGCGCCGACTGGTGCCATGACAGCCGCTCACTCGCCCGTGCGCTGACTTCGCCAGCATTTACCAGCCAGTTTGGCGGCCGTTTTTCGGTTACCTTTATCGATGTTGGCAAGCCGCAAACTGGGGCGGGGCATAACCTCGGCACCGTTGCTGCGGTGGGGGTGAAGGATTTGAAAAGCACACCTGCGATGTTTGTGCTGGGCGGTGACGGCAAGCCGCTCAACAAAAGCAAAGATGCCGTATCATGGCGCAACGCGGAATCGCGCGGGCAGGACAAGATTTTAGGCTGGTTCGCGGACTTTGTGCGGAAGCAGGATCGGCGCTGATTGGCGCGCGTTTAATCCCCATCATCACTGCCACTACCCGACGGGGAGGGGCAAAGAAGACTTGGCGGCTTGCCCGCCTAATCGCAGTGGGGTGGGGGCGCTCAGATCGCAGATGTGGAACCCCCACACCCAGCTATGCTAGGCCCTGAAGGGCCAAGCTACGCTACCTCTCCCCGCAGGGCGAGAGGGGAAGAAGATGGCACAGATTTATCGCATTTCGCTTAAATCACGGCACCAGCAAATACTTCTCCCCAGTCGCTTTGGCATTATAGGCCATGGCCACATCCTTGGTCAGCATCTCCTCGAGCGTAATCTTCGCCTTGTAGCTGCTGGCAAAGGTGGTGGTGATGCCGCCGAGCACGCGCATGCGCAGGCGCATCTGGCCTTCTAGGCCGATGCGCGCCAAGAACGGGGTCAGCAGCCAGCCGCCAACGCTCCATGCAAAGCCGTATCCGCGATTGAGCACGGTCGGGGCCATGTCGAGAATGCCGTAGATATAAACCTGCTTGCGAACATCAGAGCCGTAGCGGTTGTAGGCCATTCCTTCGGCACAAACCTGCTCCATTGCGACGAGGATTTGGTTGGCCATTTTGCCGCCGCCGATGGCATCAAAGGCGAGCATCGCCCCAGTGGCAGCGATGGCCTTGACCAGTTCGCCATGGAAATCCGGCGCAGATGAATCGACGACATGTTCGGCACCAATGCCTTTGAGGATCGCTACCTGCGCTGGGCTGCGCACCACGTTGACCAAAGGAATGCCTTCCTCAGCGCAGAGTTTCACCAGCATCTGCCCAAGGTTTGAAGCCGCGGCGGTGTGAACGATGCCTTTGTAGCCCTCCGCCTTCATCGTATCGACAAACCCCAGGGCGGTGAGCGGATTGACGAACAGGCCCGCGCCTTGCTCGGCGCTGATCCCATCGGGCAGCGGCCCGCAAGCGCGGGCATCAGCGACCGCATGCGTGGCAAAAATCCCCCCGGGAACGCAGACCACGCGCTTGCCGATCAACGCCTGCGCCATCGCTTCAGGCCCCGCCGCAACCACGGTGCCAGCACCTTCATTGCCCACCCGCATCGCTTCACCCACGCGGGCTTGCATCGCGCGGAATGCGGGTTCTGGCATCGGGGCGACGATCTTACCCGGAGCATAGGTGGCGTTGGCAAGGTCTGCCGGGCCGAACAGCAGGGCAAGGTCTGAAGGATTGATCGGCGCAGCTTCAACTTGGATCACCACTTCAAACCCGGTCGGATCGGGAAAGGTATGATCGGTCAGCGCGACGGTGAGCTGGCTATCGGCGCCAAGCGTTGAGGTAATCTGCTTGCCTGCGGTGGTCATCATTGTTCTCCCGGATAGATTGCGGCCATGAAGTAGAGCCCTTGGGGCGGCGCGTTAAGCCCTAATTTTGTGCGGTCTTTTGCCGCTAGGGCTTCGGCGATTTGTGCTTCCTCCCAGCGGCCCAAGCCGACCAGCACGAGGCAACCGACCATTGATCGGACCTGATGGTGGAGGAATGACCGTGCTTCGGCCGCGATCATTACATGTTCGCCGTGCCTTTGCACGTCGAGCCGGTCGAGCGTCTTCACGGGGCTCGCCGATTGGCAGTGAACCGAACGGAAGGTGGTGAAATCATGGGTGCCCACCAGCAACTGCGCCGCGCGCTGCATCGCCCCGGCATCGAGCGGTTTGCGCACCAGCCAAGCGCGATTAGCCTCCAGCGTCAGCGGCGCGCGGCGATTGGCTATGCGGTAAAGGTAGGAGCGCCCGGTGCAGGTAAACCGCGCGTGCCAATCATCAGCCACCACTTCGCAGTGGGTGACCGCGATGGGCAATGGCCGCAGCAGGGCGTTGAGCGCTTCGGACAAGCGGCGGGGCTCGAACGGTTTGGTCATATCCATATGCGCGCGCATGGCGACGGCATGAACCCCGGCATCGGTGCGGCCTGCGGCGTGGACGGTAATATGTTCGCCGGTGATCGCATGTGCGGCTTGTTCTATCGCTTGCTGGATCGTAGCCCCGTGCGGCTGGCGCTGGAGGCCCATGAACGGGGTGCCATCGTATTCGAGGGTGAGGGCAAAGCGGGTCATTTGGTTGGGCGGGCTTGGCGCG
>JAYVNC010000289.1:0-10360 GCA_043758655.1 Novosphingobium sp. | reverse complement strand
TTGTCAGGAGTTGGATGCAATTTCGGCGCTGCGCATCAAGGCCACGCGTGAAACCAAAAAAGGCCCAGTCGTTGCCGACCGGGCCTTAAAAAGTTTGGGAGAGGATGCCTGAAAGGCACGCTCTTTGTGAGAGCGATCAGATTATTGTGCAAGTGCGAAAAGAGAGGGTTCAATTGCAATTACCACAATTACATACGAATTCATGAAGAACGCGGTTGATTTTCATGGCGATTCATCCGGCTGTTTTGCGGGCGAATGGCAGCAAATATCCTATGGCCCGCCCATCTACGCTGCGATGCAGCAAGTTACCGTCTGATTCGCAGACCTTTAGGCAGCCGGCCAGCACACTGTGGCCAAAAAAACGCGGCAGCGCGGGCAATTCCTTCCTGATTTATGTGCGGGGATGACACGGCGCAGGCTCTCGCTTAGAGCCAGATCGTTACCCCGCACGGCACGCGGAAGGTGCAGGAGGAACGATGAAAAAGCTTTTCCCCGATGCCCGTTCGGCGCTCGATGGGGTGCTCAAAGATGGCATGTTGATTGCCAGCGGCGGCTTCGGCCTGTGCGGTGTGCCCGAGCGGCTGATTGATGCGATTGCCGAAAGCGGGGTCAAAAACCTGACCTTCGCCAGCAACAACGCCGGGATCGACAACGAAGGTATCGGCAAGTTGCTGCGCACGCGTCAGGTGAAAAAGATGATCGCCAGTTACGTCGGCGAGAACAAGGAATTTGAGCGGCAGTATCTCGCAGGCGAACTTGAGGTCGAATTCTGTCCGCAAGGCACGCTGGCCGAACGCATGCGCGCAGGCGGCGCGGGCATTCCGGGCTTCTACACCAAGACCGGCGTCGGCACACTGGTGGCTGAGGGCAAGGAAGTGAAGGATTTCGACGGCCAAGACTTTATATTGGAACGCGGAATTTTTGCTGACCTCGCCATCGTCAAAGCCTGGAAGGCGGACACCACCGGCAACGTTGTGTTCCGCAAGACTGCGCGCAATTTTAACGTCCCGGCGGCAACCTGCGGGCGGATTTGCGTTGTTGAAGTGGAAGAAGTGGTCGAGGCCGGAATGCTTGATCCCGATGCGATTCACCTGCCCGGCGTTTACGTTCAGCGGGTGATTATCGGCTCCCCCTATGACAAGAAGATCGAGTTTCGCACCGTGCAGACAACGGACGTCGGATAGTGAACTGGAAGCAATCGCTTTTGCTCGCAGGCGCGCTCGGGGCGCTCCCCGCGCTTTCGGGCTGTGTTGCGGCGATTGTTCCGATTGCAGCGGCGGGTATGGCGGCCAAAAAGCGGGTCGAGAAGCGCAAGGCTGAGCAGCAAAAGCAGCACTATGTTGTTGTGGCACAATCGGATGCACCGGTGTCTGGTGCCTCGTTAGCCCCCAAGTCAAGCCCAGCTATGCCAGTGCCAGTGCCAGTGCCTGTGACGCCGGCCGCCCTCGCTGCCGAGCCCAGCCCTTCGCCCGCGCCCACGTCCGCACCGGCACCGCAGCGCGTGGCGATATTCGCAGGCGAAGGCCGCACCCGCGCCACCCTCGCGCCGACCAGCGTGGTGCAAGGCCCGAACTTTGAAGCCCCCGCGCCAAAGCTTTATACCGTCACTGACGGCCCAGCCAAACCTGAGCCCACGCAAAGTCCGACGATTGTCACGCTCCCCGCCGGTAGCTTGCAAGCGCAGTTTAAATCGGCACCCGTGGCGGCCCCGGCCCCGGCCCCGGCCCCGGTAATGTCTCCGGTAGTGAAGCCGGTGCCAGTTGTGACGACGGCCGAGACTCCCGCAGCAACCCCGGCTCCACTGCCCAAGCAAACCGAATTCGTGCAATCGCCCACCAAACCGGCGGTCGCAGTCGGCCCCACGTTGATCGCCCCGGCAATGGGCAACAACAGCATTGGTTATCCCAGCCTCGCCGCCTTCGCCATCAGCCACGCTAATTCACCACAAACCGATTCCGCGCTTGACGTGATCGATCCCAACGCACCGCTTTCCGCCCCGCACCGCGCGCAATGCGGCGGGCAGGCTCCGGCAGTGATGATCGATCTTGATCCCGGCCTGACCGTGTTCGATCCTGCCTCCACCAGTGCGACGCCGGGGCTGTCAGAAGCCTTGGCGGCGTTGCGCTCTGCCGGAATTACCGTGCTGTGGACTTCGGCGCTGCCGGTCGAGAAGGCTGAAATCGTCCACGCCGCGCTCGCCCGGACCCAGCTTGATCCGAACCGTACCGACCGCCTGCTGCTGCTGAACGGCGCAGGCGATCGCAAGCAGGCGCGGCGTAATTCGGCAGCGCACAACTGGTGCGTGATCGCCATGGCTGGGGACAGGCGTGGCGATTTTGACGAAGCCTTCGATTACCTTCGCGATCCCGATGCAGTGATCCCCGCCGATAGCCTGTTTGGTGACGGCTGGTTCCTTGCACCTGCACCCATGCCCTGATATATGCGCCCTGATTCACAAGGATTCACCCCCCGATGACCACCCATGATGGCCTGACCAAAGGCTGGACCCGTGACCAGATGGCCGCCCGCGTCGCGCTCGAGCTTCAGGATGGCTTCTATGTCAACCTGGGCATCGGCATCCCGACGCTGGTGGCGAACCACGTGCCGCCGCATATGATGGTAACGCTGCAATCGGAAAACGGCATGCTCGGCATCGGCCCTTTCCCGACCGAGGATGCGGTGGACGCCGATCTGATCAACGCCGGAAAGCAGACGATCAGCGAACTGCCGCACTCGGCCTATTTTGACAGCGCCGCAAGCTTTGCGATGATCCGCGGCGGGCATATCGACCTTACAGTGCTCGGCGCAATGGAAGTCGCCGAAAACGGCGACATCGCCAACTGGATGATCCCCGGCAAGATGATCAAGGGCATGGGCGGGGCGATGGACCTCGTTGCCGGGGTCAAGAAGATCATCGTCGTGATGGAACATTGCGCCAAGGATGGCAGCCCCAAGTTCATCCCCGCCTGCACCCTGCCGCTCACCGGCAAGGACGTGGTGGACATGGTGGTGACAGACCTCTGCGTATTCAAACGCGCCGATCACAAGTCACCGTTTGCGCTGGTGGAACTGGCACCTGGCGTGACCATGGCAGAGGTTGCGGAGAAGACGACGGCGCATTATGTTTCCTAAATGGACAAGCTTCGCTGGCACTTCCGTTTTGAAAATTTTGAGCGGGCATTCAGCGGTCTTGCGGAAGCAGTCAAACGTCAAACGAATGGAGAACTTGACGATCTAAGTCAGGCGGGTTTGATACAGCGCTTTGAATATACGTGGGAATTGGCGTGGAAAGTGCTTCGTGATTATCTTACCGATGCAGGCAATCCGATAGCGATTCCTTCTGCAATCAACGTAATCCGCGCCGCGTTTGAAGTTAATCTAATCGACGACGGTGACGCTTGGGTGGCGATGCTCAAAGCGCGCAACGTGATGGCGCACGAATATGACATGGACGCATTCAGGCAAACCGTTGCGGATATTCAGACTTCTTATTTTCCTTTGATTGCCAAAGTTAAACGCAAGCTGGATGCAGAGCTTGCCGCCGGGAATTGACCTGACGACGCCGCAACAGGCGGCGCTTCATGCGGTGTTCGCGCGTTATGCTGACCGGCTTCAAAGCGTTGGCGTTTATGGTTCGCGCGTTCAAGGCCGGGCCCGACCGGGTTCGGATGTCGATTTGGTCGTTTATGGCTGTGTTACCGCCGACGATATTGCCCAAATTCGGCAAGATTTAGACGATAGTGATCTCAGCATATTTTCGAATGTTACCGCCTATGAATCGATCGCTCATGTGCCGCTCAAACAGCAGATTGATAAGTGGATGAAACCCTTGTTTGGGCCAGATGAATTGTCGAAAGCTGGATAACTGGAAGCGGAATGGTTTGGCAGTGCCAGTGGCCTAAACCAGCTGTGCTTTGATGCGTCAGAACGGCTTACGCGCCTGCAACCAAATGTCTGATCGCGCTCAATCGCGGTATATCCTTACTGCCCTATAGACCGTCCTTGCCGTTTACCCTTGGAGGGAGCACATTCGCTTCAGACGACTCATAGCCGACGCCAGAAGCGCGTTTTGGCGCAGGAGAACAATTAGATGGCCGATCTCGCCCACATCCCTTTGACCCGCCTTGATGGTTCGTCTGACAGTCTGGCAAACCATAGTGGCAACGTGCTGCTGGTGGTCAATGTCGCGTCAAAATGCGGGTTGACGCCGCAGTATGAAGGGCTTGAGGGCCTGTATCAACGCTATAAGGATCAGGGGCTTGAAGTGCTCGCTTTTCCGGCCAATGATTTTGGCGGGCAGGAGCCGGGGAGTGATTCCGAGATCGCTGATTTCTGCTCGGTGAATTACAACGTGTCGTTCCCGATGTTCACCAAGGGTGATGTTACCGGCGCGGAAAAGCAGCCGCTTTATGCCGCGCTGACCGAGGCGATGCCAAACAAGCAGGGCAATCCCGACGAATGGCGCGAAAAGCTGCGCGGCTATGGCATGACGCCGACCGAAGATCCCGAAGTGTTGTGGAACTTTGAAAAGTTTTTGATTGATCGGGGCGGGCAGGTCGCCGCGCGGTTTTCGCCTTCGACTACGCCCGACGATCTTGCGCTGGTTGGCGCGATCGAAGTGGAGCTGGCGAAAGGTTGACCATGGGCACAGCAAAAAGCGCGGGGGGCGCTTTTTCAGGGGGCTTTCGTGACCGCTATCTGGACGTTCTGGCATCGGTCTATCTGTACAACGAACACCGAGGCTACACGGCGCTCGATCGTGTGCTTGATGCGGTGCGCGTTGTCTGCCCGAACGATGCCGCCTTCATCGCGGCAATCGCCAAGCACCGCGCGGATGAACACAAACATTATCAGATGTTTCGCCGCTGGTTCACGCTCCAGCGCCGCATGCCCATCGCGCTGGACCGCTCAGTTGGCCATATTGACCGGTTTATTCTGAAGGCATTTGGCTGCGAGATTGATGAGCTGGATACCGAAGCGATTGTCGCCACGCCTGATGCGTTTGAAAAGCTGTGCCGGATTATCGTGCTGACTGAGAAGCGCGGCCTTGCGCAAGTTGAGGTACTGCTGGGCAACCGCTATGTGCAGTCTGATCCGGCGATGGCACGGATTTTCCAGATCATCCACAAGGATGAGCCCGATCATTTCCTGCCTTATCAGGATTGGCTGACGCGTGAAAATCGTGCGCCGCCGCGTTGGTCAGAAAAGCTGACAGATTTCTGGATTCACCGCGCGCTGATCTTTGGCAAGATCCCAGCGCTGTTCCTCAATCCCGGCCTGCCCCGGATGAAGCAGTGGCCCGATGAAGGGTAAGCCGCATCTGTTCGATAGTTGTGCGCCAGTTGTTCGCCACTTGTGCGCCGCTCCGGCGTTCATATAGCGTACTGCGCGCCCAGCTCGATCACCCGGTTAGGCGGGATATTGAAGTAATCGGTTGGGTCCGCAGCATTGCGGTGGAGCGCGATGAACAGCACGTCCTGCCATATCGGCATCGCGGATTCGCCGGAAAAGGCATAGCTGTTCCGTCCGATGAAATAACTCGCCAGCTTGGCACCGGGGACTTGGGCTTCGGCAAGGATCAAGTCTTTGAACACCTCGGGTTGCTCCATAAAACCATAGCGCAGTTCAACCCGGCTGAAATTGTCATCAATCCGTTCGACCACCAGTCGGTCCGCGGGATCACACAGCGGCTTTTGCAGGGTCCGCACCGTGGTGACGTAGTTGTGGCTGTGGAGCACGTGGTTGTGCTTAAGATTGTGCAGCAGCGCATGCGGCGTGAGCGAAGTGTTCGAGGTGAGGTAAACGGCAATTCCCCGCACCCGCGCGGGCGTGCGGCGAGCGAGCGCCTTGGCGATGTCCACCAGTTGCAATGCGTTATCATCCTCAAGCTGGGCGGTAAGTTTGCGCCCGCGCCGCCAGGTCCAGATCAGCACCAAAATAAGGCCACCAATCGTCAGCGGCACCCAGCCGCCTTCAACCACGCGCAGAATATTTGCGCCGAAGAACACCAAGTCGATGGTGATGAACGGAATGATGACCGCAAGGCTTTTCGCCAAAGACCAGCCCCAGCGGCGGCGGGTGACGACATAGGCGAGGCAGCAGGTGACCACCATCGTGCCAGTAACCGCGATGCCATAGGCGGCGGCCATCGAGGACGAATTGCGGAAGCCCAGCGTCAGGATAACTATGCCGATCAGCAGCATCCAGTTGACCGAGCCGATATAGATCTGGCCCGCATGCCCGGCGCTGGTCTGCGAAATCCGCAGGCGCGGGAGCAGGCCGAGCTGGATCGCCTGCTGGGTGAGCGAAAAGGCACCGGTGATCACCGCTTGGCTGGCAATGATCGTTGCCATCGTGGCGAGGATTACCATTGGCATGCGCACGGCAGGCGGGATCATCTCGAAGAACCAGTCGTGGTTGACGAAAGCTTGTCCTGCGGCCTGCGCTTCGGTGAGCGTGCGGATGGCGAAGGCACCTTGGCCCAGATAGTTGATCGCCAGCGCCGGGAACACCAGCGCCAGCCAGCCGATGCGGATCGGGCACTTGCCGAAGTGGCCCATGTCGGCGGTCAGCGCCTCGGCCCCGGTGACGGTAAGGAACACCGCGCCAAGCACGAACAGCCCCAGCACCCCGTGGGTGGCAACAAAGCGCACCGCATGCCACGGCAGGAAGGCCGCGAGGATTTCTGGACCATCCATGATGTGGATCGCCCCGAGCGCAGCCAGCGCAAGAAACCAGACTATGCAAACGGGCCCGAACAATTTGGCGACCAATGCCGTGCCGCGCGATTGGATGGCGAACAGCGCGGCGAGGATCACCAGACTAATGATGAGAATGCGGCTTTCGGTAAACATTTCGCCGCCGGGTAATGTTTTCAGACCCTCGATGGCGGACAGTACCGACAGCGATGGGGTGATTACCGCATCGCCATAGAACAGCGCCGCGCCGATTGCACCGAGGGCCAAAACCAGTCCTCCGCGCTGCTTCACCCCGCGCTGTGCCAGCGCAAGCAGTGCCAATACCCCGCCTTCACCGTCGTTGTCAGCGCGCATCAGAAACACAACGTATTTGAGCGTGACGATCACCGTGAGCGCCCAGATCATCAGGCTCATCACCCCGATAATGTCCTCAGGAACCACGTGTCCGGCGGCTGTCTGGCCCAGCGCCTCGCGGAAAGCATAAAGTGGGCTGGTGCCGATATCGCCAAACACCACGCCGATCGCGCCGACGGTAAGCGGCAACAATTTTTGGCTGCTATCGTGGGCGGCTTCCAGATTTGGCTCGGCGGGAAATTGTGCAGGCGCTGTAATGGTCTGCATCGAATCCATCCTGTTCGGCCCTATGCCTTGCCGCGCTCCTTAGGCTTGCTCCAAAACTAGACAAGTCCCAATAGCGCAAATCACAATGCACTGTCTGCATCCGAAATTGCCGCAAAAATCGCCGTCGCAGGGGGACACAACAAAAGGGCCGGGGGATTGTTCCCCCGGCCCCTATTTGTAGCCTAAGGTTTGTTTGAGCTTAGAAGCCCATGTCACCCATGCCGCCCATGCCGCCGCCGGGCATGCCGCCCATTGATGGCTTGTCATCAGGCTTTTCAGCAATCGCGGCTTCAGTAGTGATCAGCAGACCAGCAACCGAGGCAGCATCTTGCAGCGCGGTGCGAACGACCTTGGTCGGGTCAATCACGCCAGCAGCCTTAAGGTTCTCATAGACGTCGGTCGCGGCGTTGAAGCCCATCGATTCGTCGCCTTCGCGAAGCAGGTTGCCCGAAACCACAGCACCGTCAAAACCGGCGTTGCTGGCGATCTGACGCAGCGGGGTAAGGATCGCCTTTCGGACGATGTCGATACCCTTGGTCTGATCGTCGTTGGCACCCTTGAGGCCGTCGAGAGCCTTGGTGGCATAGAGCAGCGCCGTACCGCCGCCGGGGACGATGCCTTCTTCAACCGCAGCGCGGGTTGCATGGAGCGCATCATCAACGCGGTCCTTGCGTTCCTTCACTTCGACTTCCGAAGCGCCGCCGACCTTGATGACGGCAACGCCGCCAGCAAGCTTGGCCAGACGTTCCTGGAGCTTTTCCTTGTCGTAATCGCTGGTCGTGATTTCGATCTGCGCGCGGATCTGTTCAACGCGTGCCTTGATGTCTTCGCTCGAACCAGCACCGTCGACAATCGTGGTGTTGTCCTTGTCGATGGTAACCTTCTTGGCCTGGCCGAGCATGGCGAGCGTAACGTTCTCCAGCTTGATACCCAGATCTTCAGAGATCATTTCACCGGCGGTCAGCGTGGCGATATCGCCCAGCATGGCCTTCCGGCGATCACCGAAGCCCGGAGCCTTGACCGCAGCAATCTTCAGGCCGCCGCGCAGCTTGTTGACTACCAGCGTGGCCAGAGCTTCGCCTTCGATGTCCTCAGCGATGATCAGCAGCGGACGGCCCGACTGCACCACAGCCTCAAGAATCGGCAGCATCGCTTGCAGCGACGACAGCTTCTTCTCGTGGATCAGGATGTAGGGATTTTCCAGTTCAACCGTCATCTTCTCGGCATTGGTGACGAAGTAGGGCGAGAGGTAACCGCGATCAAACTGCATGCCTTCCACGACATCGAGTTCAAATTCGAGGCCTTTGGCCTCTTCAACGGTGATCACGCCTTCTTTGCCGACCTTTTCCATGGCCTGAGCGATCTTCTCGCCAACTTCCTTGTCGCCATTGGACGAGATGATCCCGACCTGAGCGATTTCTGCCGTGCCAGAAACGGGTGTCGAACGCGCCTTGAGGTCTTCAACAACCTTGGTCACGGCAATATCGATGCCGCGCTTAAGGTCCATCGGGTTCATGCCGGCAGCAACGCAGGTCATGCCTTCGCGGACGATTGCCTGAGCGAGAACGGTTGCGGTGGTGGTGCCGTCACCGGCCTGATCGTTGGTCTTCGAGGCCACTTCGCGCAGCATCTGTGCGCCCATGTTTTCGAACTTGTCCTTGAGCTCGATTTCCTTGGCGACGGTAACGCCGTCCTTGGTGATGCGCGGGGCACCAAAGCTCTTTTCGATTACCACGTTGCGGCCCTTAGGACCGAGAGTTACCTTCACCGCATTGGCGAGAATATCGACACCGGCGAGAATGCGTTCACGCGCATCGCGTGAAAAGCGTACTTCTTTGGCTGCCATTTTTCAGTTTCCTTGTGAAGTTGTGCGTCCCCACGCAGGCGGGGGCCTCGGGCCTGAGGTCCCCGCCTTCGCGGGGACGCATCGCCCCTTCAAATAAGGAACAAGACAATGGCAGCCAAGGAAGTCCGCTTTTCGCGCGACGCGCGCGAACGCATTCTTAAGGGCGTGGATATCCTCGCCGACGCCGTGAAGGTCACGCTGGGTCCCAAGGGCCGCAACGTCGTGATCGACAAGAGCTTCGGCGCCCCGCGCATCACCAAGGACGGCGTTACCGTCGCCAAGGAAATCGAACACAAGGACAAGTTCGAGAACATGGGCGCGCAGATGCTCCGCGAAGTCGCGAGCAAGACCAACGACCAGGCCGGTGACGGCACCACCACCGCGACCGTTCTGGCCCAGGCCATCGTGCGTGAAGGCATGACTTCGGTCGCCGCCGGCATGAACCCGATGGACATTCGTCGCGGCATTGATCTGGCCGTCATCGCAGCAGTCAAGGACATCGAGAAGCGCGCCAAGAAAATCGCCTCTTCGGATGAAGTCGCCCAAGTTGGCACGATCTCCTCGAACGGCGACAAGTCGATCGGCGACATGATTGCCAAAGCGATGCAGAAGGTCGGCAACGAAGGCGTCATCACGGTTGAGGAAGCCAAGACCGCCGAGACCGAACTTGACGTCGTTGAAGGCATGCAGTTCGACCGTGGTTATCTGTCGCCCTATTTCATCACCAACGTCGAGAAAATGATCGTTGAGCTTGAGAATCCCTATATTCTCATCTTTGAGAAGAAGCTTTCGAGCTTGCAGGGCATGTTGCCGATCCTCGAAGCCGTGGTTCAGACGGGCAAACCGTTGCTGATCATCGCCGAAGATATTGAAGGCGAAGCGCTCGCGACCCTCGTCGTCAACAAGCTGCGTGGCGGCCTGAAGGTTGCCGCCGTCAAGGCGCCGGGCTTCGGCGATCGCCGCAAGGCGATGCTGGAAGACATCGCCATCCTGACCAAAGCCGACATGATTGCCGAAGACCTTGGCATCAAGCTCGAGAATGTCACCATCGCCATGCTCGGCAAGACCAAGAAGGTCATGATCGAGAAGGAAAACACCACGATCGTAAACGGCGCCGGCAACAAGGCCGACATCGAAGCGCGTATCCCGCAGATCAAGCCGCAGATCGAGTAAACCACCCCGGACTACGACCGTG
>JAYVNC010000288.1:0-10365 GCA_043758655.1 Novosphingobium sp. | reverse complement strand
GCTTCGACAGGCTCAGCATGAGCGGGTGTTGTGTGTGGTTCACACTCTAACCCCGCTCATGCTGAGCTTGTCGAAGCACGCGCGCAACACAGGCCCCGCCCGGTGAAAGGTGTAGGCACAGACATCGGCACAATCCACTTCGTCGGCATCGGCGGAATTGGCATGTCCGGCATTGCCGAGGTGATGCACAACCTTGGCTATGTGGTGCAAGGCAGCGACATTGCCGAGGGCTATGTGGTCGAAGGCCTGCGCAAACGCGGGATCAAGGTTTTCATCGGACACGAAGCCGAGAATGTTGGCGATGCGGCGGTGGTGGTCACTTCCACCGCCGTTCGGCGCACCAATCCTGAGGTCGCCTTCGCGCTCGAACATCGCATCCCGGTGGTGCGCCGTGCCGAGATGCTGGCTGAACTGATGCGGCTCAAAAACACCGTGGCGGTGGCGGGAACCCATGGCAAAACCACCACCACATCGATGGTCGCGGCGCTGCTCGATGCGGGCGGGGTCGATCCGACGGTGATTAACGGCGGTATCATCAATAGCTACGGCTCGAACGCCCGGCTCGGCGCGAGTGATTGGATGGTGGTTGAGGCCGACGAGAGCGACGGTTCGTTCTTGCGGCTCGACGGCACCATCGCAGTGGTCACCAACATCGATCCTGAGCATCTCGATCATTACGGATCGTTTGACCGCGTTAAAGACGCCTTCGTCGAATTCATCGAAAACGTGCCGTTTTATGGCGCAGCGGTGCTGTGCATCGATCATCCTGAGGTTCAGGCGATCATCCCCAAGGTGCGTGACCGCCGGGTAATTACCTATGGCTATTCCGCGCAGGCAGATGTGCGGGGCGAAGATGTCAGGCCATTCCCCGGCGGCAACCGCTTCACCGTAGTGCTGCGCGCGCGCGATGGATCATTCCGGCGGATTGAGGATATCGAACTGCCGATGCCGGGGCGGCATAACGTGCAAAATGCGCTCGCCGCCGTAGCTGTGGCGGTGGAAATGGGGGTTTCGGACGAGATCATTCGCACCGGTTTCGCCAAGTTCGCCGGGGTCAAACGCCGCTTTACCAAAGTAGGTGAGGTTGCCGTAGACGGCGGCGTCGTCACCGTGATCGACGATTACGGCCACCACCCGGTCGAAATCCGCGCCGTCCTCGCCGCCGCGCGCGAAGGCGTGAAGGGCCGAGTAATCGCCGTGGTCCAGCCACATCGCTTCACCCGGTTGCGTGATCATATGGAAGACTTTCAGGGCGCGTTCAACGATGCCGATGTGGTTTATGCCGCGCCGGTTTATCCCGCGGGCGAACAGCCGATTGATGGCATTGATAGCGCCGCGATGATCGCCGGAACCAAAGCGCGCGGGCACCGCTCAGCGCAGGTGATCTCTGGGCCGGATGCTCTGGCCGATGTGCTGGCCGAGACGGTTGAGGCGGGCGATATTGTGGTTTGTTTGGGTGCAGGGGACATCACCAAGTGGGCGGCTGGGCTGGCTGATGCTGTTGCGGCGCGGAGGGCGGCGCGGTGATCGCTATGCTTATCCCTGACGGCCACCACCCCCCAGCCCCCTCCTCTGAAGAGGAGGGGGGGCAGAACCGCGCCACCCTCCTCCCCTCGTCTTCAGAGGAGGGGCCGGGGGTGGTGGCCCCACGCGGAAAGCTAACACCACAAGCCCCACTCGCGCCTCTGGTGTGGTTCAAATCCGGGGGTACGGCAGAATGGCTGTTCGAACCCAAAGACTTGGCTGATCTGCAACACTTACTGCGCAACCTCAATCCCGCCACTCCCGTCATGGCGCTGGGCCTCGGCTCCAACCTCATCGTCCGCGATGGCGGGGTTGCGGGCGTGGTTGTGCGGCTGGGCAAGGCCTTTGCCTCAGTGGCGCGGTTGGATGAAACCACGCTAAACTGCGGCGGCGGTGCCAGTGGCATTCTCGTCTCCTCAACCGCGCGCGACAACGGCATCGCCGGTCTCGAATTCCTCCGCTCAATCCCCGGAACAGTCGGCGGCTTTGTCCGGATGAACGGGGGCGCTTATGGGGGTGAGGTCAAGGACATTATGACCCAATGCGATGTGGTGCTTCGCGATGGTTCGCTTGTGACGCTGCAGGTGGCGGATTTGCATTATACCTACCGCCACTCAGACCTTCCCGAAGGCGCGATTGTCGTCGCCGCGCGCTTCGCAGGCCGCCCCGGAGAGCCTGCCGCAATTCAGGCCGAGATGGACTGCATTTCGGCATCGCGCGAAGCCTCCCAGCCGCTGCGTTCCAAAACCGGCGGATCCACTTTCAAGAACCCGGATGGGCGAAAGGCCTGGCAACTTGTCGACGCCGCCGGGTGCCGGGGCCTAACAATCGGCGGCGCTCAGGTGAGCGAGAAGCACACCAATTTCCTCATCAACACCGGCCATGCCACCAGCGCAGATATTGAGGCGCTCGGGAACGAAGTGCGGCGGCGGGTGAAGGCGAGTTCGGGTGTGGAGCTTGAATGGGAAATTCAACGGGTGGGATTACAGTGACATTGCCCAAACTCCACGTTGCGGTCCTGATGGGCGGCTGGTCCTCGGAACGCCCCGTCAGCCTTATGTCGGGCGAGGGCGTGGCCAAGGCGCTGGAATCGCGCGGTCACAAGGTCACGCGGATCGATATGGACCGCGATGTTGCCTTGCGGCTGGCGAAAACCAAACCGGACGTTGTGTTCAACGCGCTCCACGGCTGCCCGGGTGAAGACGGCACCGTGCAGGGGATGATGGACCTGATGGGGCTGACCTACACCCATTCGGGCCTCGCCACTTCTGTGATAGCGATTGACAAGGAACTGACCAAGCAGTCGCTGGTGCCGCACGGGATTCCGATGCCCGGCGGACGGATTGTTACCAGCGAGGAGCTGTACGAGCGCGATCCGCTCGCGCGGCCCTATGCGCTCAAGCCGGTCAACGAAGGTTCGTCGGTGGGCGTGGCGATTGTTACCGATGAGGGCAATTACGGCAATCCGATTGCGCGCGATGCCAAGGGGCCGTGGCAGGAGTTTGCCTCGCTGCTTGCCGAACCATTCATTCGCGGGCTTGAACTGACCACGGCGGTGATTGGCGATCGGGCTTTAACGGTGACCGAACTCAAGCCCAAGTCCGGCTTTTATGATTTTGATTCCAAATATACCGACGGCCTGACCGAGCACATCTGCCCGGCGCAAATTCCTGATGAAATTACCGAGGCTTGCAAGGACATTGCCCTGCGCGCGCACCGCCTGCTCGGCTGCAAGGGTACGACGCGGTCAGACTTTCGCTGGGATGATGAGCGCGGGATTTCGGGGCTGTTCCTGCTTGAGGTCAATACCCAGCCTGGCATGACCCCACTCAGTTTGGTGCCCGAACAGGCGAAGCATTGCGGCATGAGTTACGAAGATTTGGTCGAGGCGATTATTGCCGAGGCCATCGCCGGAAAACCGTCCGGAGGGACATCCAAATGAGCCAGACAATCCGCCGCAAAAGCGCTCCGGTAGGCAAGGTCGCCGCTCGGCAGAAAACCGCGCGGCAAATGCGCGATGCGCGGGCGCGGACCGGCTCGCTGTTTGACAGCGTTATAGCTTGGGTACCGCTGAGCGAAGAATCGCTGCACCGACTGTTTCTGATTTTCATCCTCGCTGTGGCGGCGGTGATTGCGGTTGCGGTGGCGCGGATTGCCGGGGTGCCGGCGCTGATTTCCAAGCAGTTCTCTGCTGTCGCCGCCGATGCCGGTTTCTCGGTGGTCAAGGTTGAAGTGCGCGGGGTCAAGCGGCTGAACGAGCTCAAGGTTTACGAACGCGTGCAGGCCGATATTGGCGTGCCGATGCCCGAGCTTGATGTTGACCGGATCAGGGCTGAAATCGTCCAGCTTTCGTGGGTTGAAGACGCGCGGGTCTCGCGTCAGTTGCCTGATAGGCTGGTGATCGACATCGTTGAGCGTACTCCGCATGCGGTGCTGCGCAAGGCGGATAAGCTGGTGCTGATCGATGCTTCAGGCAACGAACTGGAGCCAATTTCGCCTGATCGCGCGCGCGGAAAGCTCGTGATTTCGGGGCCGGGGGCGAGCAAGCAAGTTGTCGCGCTTACGACATTGCTGGCGGCTGCTCCCGCGCTCAAGCCCAAGGTGGCTGAGGCCGAATGGGTCGGCAATCGGCGGTGGAACTTGTCATTCAACACCAGCCAGGTGCTCGCCTTGCCCGAGGGTGATAAGGCCGCGGCGCGGGCGCTGATGTCGTTCGCGCGGCTCGACGGGGTAAACCGGCTGCTCGGCGGCAAAGCGACGGCGTTTGATATGCGCGCGCCTGATCGGATTTACTTCCGCGTGCCAGACCGCGCAGTTGATGCGGCCAAAGCTGCGGCTGTCAAAAAAGCCGATAAAGCCAAGCTGGCCTCGGCAAACAAGACCGATGCTGAACCGAAAACCGATGTGAAGGCAAAACCCAAAACCAAGGAGAAGGAGTGATGTCCACTCCGCGTATCGCCCGCGTTTTCGGCGCGGTGAACATTGGCTCTGCGCGCATTTCGGCGATGATCGCTGGCCTCACCGAAACCGGTGAGCTGGTGGTGCTGGGTTCCGCACACCGCCTCAGCCAAGGCGTCAAGCGTGGTTATGTCACCGATATGAAGCGCGCAGCGGATGCGGTTCACGATGCCGTTGTGCGCGCTGAGCGGATTGCCGGAGTGTCAGTAAATTCGGTATGGGTCGCCACCTCGGGCGCAGGGCTCGCCAGCCAGATCGCGCAGGTTGAGGTTGATATCGGCGGGCGGCGGATTGAGCAGGACGATATTGAGCAGCTGCTGTTTGCTGGCCGCGACGTTATCCAGCCCGAAGGCCGCATGGTGCTCCACGCGCAGCCTGCGCACTATACACTCGATGGCGCGCACGGAGTATCCGACCCTAAGGGGCTGCATGCGGAGAGGCTGGCAGTCGATATTCACGTGCTGCTCGCCGATGGTGCACCGATCCGCAACATCACTGAGGCGGTGCAGAACGCTCACCTTGAAGTCGAGGCGGTGGTTGGCTCGCCCGTTGCTGCCGCGCATGCTTGTTTGACGACAGAGGAGCGCGATCTGGGCGTTGCGCTGGTCGAATTTGGCGCCGATGTGACTACAGTTTCGGTTCACGCCGGAGGAATGTTGCTCGGCCTTGCAACGATCCCGATGGGTTCGGGCGATATAACCGATGCCATTGCTTCGGGCTTCGGCATTCGCCGGTTTCAGGCCGAGCGGCTCAAATGCGTCAACGGTTCGGCGATTGCCAGCCCGGCCGATCACCGCGAAATGGTCGCGGTCAATGCGCCGGGTGAGGAAGAGCAGGGCCCCCACGCACGGCACGCGGATGAGTCCAATCGCATCCCGCGCGCCGAACTGGTTTCCGTCATCACCCAGCAGCTCGGAAAGCTCATGGAAGAGATTAATAGGGCGCTCAAAGGCCTTGGATTCACAGGAACAAAGGGTCAGCTTGCGGTGTTCACCGGCGGCGGGGCAGAGCTTACCGGGCTGGCAGAATTTGCCCAAGCGGCGCTGGGCCGTCCAGTGCGGATCAGCAAACCACCGGTGCTGCCCGGGCTGGTTGATGCCCATGCGACGCCGGGGTTCTCTTCGCTGTCGGGCCTCATCCTTTATGCCGCCGCCGATCCGGTCGATATCCGCGCGGTCGGGCCGGTCTATCAGGAAACCCACCGCTATAAAGGCATCGGCATGGCGGTGCGGATATGGCGCGCACTGAGGGCCTATTTCTAAACGGCTGTTCTTAGGGATTTGTACCGAATTCTTGACTGTGGACAACGGCAATAACCGGTTTGGTAGCGCGAGTCGAAGCGTGGCATTGAACGCATTGCAAATTCGCAAGTGCTTTCAGGATTAATTGGAGAGCGAAATGAGCATCAACATTGGCCCCCCTGCGGTTGAAGAGCTTCGCCCACGCATCACTGTGATCGGCGTCGGCGGCGCAGGCGGCAACGCCATCGCCAATATGATCCGGGCAGATATTGAGGGCGTCGATTTCGTTATCGCCAACACCGATGCGCAAGCGCTGAACAATTCGGTGGCCGAACAGCGGATTCAGCTTGGGCCTGATATTACACAGGGCCTCGGCGCGGGTTCGCGCCCTGAAGTGGGCCGGGCGGCGGCTGAAGAAACGATGGCGGACATTGAGCGCGCGCTTGAAGGCGTGCACATGTGCTTCATCGCAGCTGGCATGGGCGGCGGTACTGGTACCGGTGCTGCACCAGTTATTGCCAAGGCCGCGCGTGATAAGGGCGTGCTCACCGTTGGCGTGGTGACGAAGCCGTTCCTGTTCGAAGGCACCCGCCGCATGCGCGCGGCAGAGGCCGGTATCGAAGAGTTGCAGAAGCACGTCGATACGCTGATCGTCATCCCCAACCAGAACCTGTTTCTTGTCGCCAAGGCCGAAACCACCTTCAAGGAAGCCTTTGGCCTTGCTGACGAAGTGCTCCAGCAGGGCGTGCGTTCGATCACCGATTTGATGGTCATGCCGGGTCTGATCAATCTCGATTTTGCCGACGTTCGCTCGGTGATGGGTGAGATGGGCAAGGCGATGATGGGCACCGGCGAAGGCTCGGGTGAAAACCGCGCGCTCGAAGCCGCCGAACGGGCGATTTCCAATCCGCTGCTTGATGGCGTTTCGATGCAGGGCGCCAAGGGCGTTATCATCTCGATCATCGGCGGCGATGATATGAAGCTGCTCGAAGTTGACGAAGCCGCCAATCATATCCGCGAACTGGTCGATCCGCAGGCTAACATTATCTGGGGCTCGGCGTTCAATCCGGATCTGCAGGGCAAAATCCGCGTTTCCGTGGTCGCCACCGGCATCGAACAAACCCCCGACATGGAGAAGGAAGCGGCCAAGCCTTACAACTTTGGCAGCTCGCGCGGCCCGGTAGTTCCGGCTGCTGCGCCAGAACCCGCCATGCCCGAAGCCGTTCTCCACCTCGATCCGCCCACTGGCCCAGTAGAGCCAGAAGCCGCGGCACAAGAACCGGCTTTGCCGATTTCTTCGGATGCGGGTGATGAGCTTGAACTTGGCGAATTCGTTGAGGACGATGAGGACGTAACGGCTTCCGCGTCTGAAGATTCCGAAGCCGATGCTCTGGAATTGGGCGCGGCTGATGAACATGCCGATGATGGTGAGCACCGCCATGATGATCTGCTCGGCAGCGCCAGCCGCCTCGCCGAAGAAGACGGTCAGGTTTCTCCACTGATCGCACGCAAGCGGCCTTTGGTTTCGAACGATTCGATGAGCCCTGAAGAAACGCCCCCCCCCCGGCTTGGCGGCGCTGGCAGCACGCTGTTTGAACGGATGGCAAACCTTTCACGCGGCGGCCAAAGCGAAGCGGAAGTCGAGGAAGAGGAAGAAGCCAGCGAGGGCCCTTCCATATCGATACCGCGTTTCCTTGGGCGTCAGAATAATCAGTAAATTCGTCCCGGCAGCACAGGTGTTCTGCCGGGGTTAATCTGACTCTGGGCACGAGCAGCGCGCTGTCCTGACTTGCAGGTTCTAGCCCCTTATTGAAGGTTCGCATGCGCCAGATAATGCGCCTTTTTATTGTTGGCGGCTTGTTAGCCGCTGGGGTGCAGCCTGCCTTTGCGCAGCAAGCCGGTTCTATCGCGCAGCCGGTGGTTCAGGCGTTACCCGCGCAGGGTAGCCAAACGCTCAATGCTGCACTCGCGCGGCTCGGGCGCAATCCGCAAGATGTTGGCGCGCTTATTGATGCCGGCAATGCCGCGCTGGTGCTGGGCGATGTCGATGCAGCCGTAGGTTTCTTTTCGCGCGCTGATCAGATCCAGCCCAACAGCCCGCGTGTGCGGGCAGGACTGGCAGCTGCATTGGTGCACAACGGCAATCCTTATGATGCGATCCCTTTGTTTGCCGAGGCTGAAGCGGCAGGCGGAATGGACCCGCAGCTGGGCGCTGAGCGCGGGCTCGCCTATGATCTGGTCGGCGATAATGCCACCGCGCAGAAATATTACCGCGCGGCGCTCGCGGTCGCTCCTAATGATGAAGCTACGCGGCGGCTGGCGCTGAGTCTGGCGATCAGCGGCGACCGAATCGGCATGGAAAATACGCTCGCGCCGCTGCTGTTTCGCGGGGACAAGTCAGCGGCCCGCATTCACGCTTTTGCCTTGGCGATTGCCGGGCGGTCTGAGGAAGCTGTGAGCATCGCCTACCGGGTGATGCCGCAAGACCTTGCCGCCGGGATATCGCCATACCTCCGCTATTTGCCGCGCCTTACCCGCGCTCAGCAGGCGGCGGCGGCAATGTTCGGGCATTTTCCGCGCGCCGCTGAAATCGGTCACGATGATCCCCGCGTATTGCGCTATGCGCCGCCCGAGCACGTCGCCACCGCAGAAACCACGCTGATTCCGCAGGGCGAGCCGCTGGGCAGCAAGGGCGGGCGCGGATCGCAGGAAAAGGACAAGAAGGCGAAGAAGAGCAAGGAGCCGGTGCTGGCGGTGGCTATCCCGCCACGCGTTATGCCGCCCGATTTCAATCCCCGGCGCGAGGAAAGCGAAGCGCCGTCGGGCCTGACCGCACTGAGGCCGGTCATCGCGAAACCCGCGCCTGCCCCAGCCGTGCCAATACCGCAGCCGCGCCCGGTCGTGGTTGCTGTTGCCAAGCCAGTTTCTCTGCCTCCGCCAACCATAATCGCGCCGCAGCCAGCTGTTAGTGTGCCTACGTCAACTATGGCTAAAGCACCTGCCCCGGTAACGCTGAACACTTTTGACCTTGGTCAGGTTGGCAAGCCCGCCGCCGTTGCCACACCGGTAAAGCCGCCGCCCGCTCCTGCGGCCAAGCCAGCAAAACCGCCAAGCTTTGCCGACGCCTTTGGTGACATCGGTGCGCCGCAAGCCAAGCCGGTGCCCTCGTCGGGCGCGGTTGACGTGCGCAAGCTTGCAGCCGCGCGCGCCAAGGCGGAAATAGCCGCCAAGCCTGCGCATCCAAGCCGCATCTGGGTACAGCTTGGCACCGGGCGCGATAAGTCGGCGCTCGGCTTCACCTGGCGCGGTCTGATTAAAGACAGCCCCGAAGTGCTGCGCGGAAAATCGCCCGCGATCACCGAATGGGGGCGCACCAACCGCCTGCTGACCGGACCGTTTGAAACCGAGGCAGCGGCAGGGGCCTATCTCAACAAGCTGAAAAAGGCTGGCGTCGATGCGTTCCTGTGGACCAGTCCCGCGGGGCAAGTCGTCGATCCGATAAGCGCGCGTTAATTTTCCACAGCGTGTGAACAGGCTTATGAAGTTATGCGCAAGCGTTGCGAGCCCGCGCATTGTGCGATGGCCCCCTGCCGCCGCATTCCCATTTGCATGATGCAGGAGCAGATTCGTTGAGGGCAGGCCAAATCCATTCTGATCGCGAGGAAGATGCCGCGCCGGTCGAAATGCTGGCGTCGCTGTGCCATGCGCGCGGCTGGGCCTATGAATTCGTCGGCGATGACGAAATTAGCGCCGAGGTGCAGGGTAGCTGGGCAAGCTATCAATTGCGCTGCATCTGGCGCGAGGAAGACCACGTTCTCCAGCTGATCTGCCTGCCCGATATCCGCGTTCCTGACGATAAACGCGTGCCCATGTTCGAGGTGCTGACGCTGATTAATGAGCAGATGTGGCTCGGGCATTTTGACATTTGGTCGAACGGCATGGTGCTGCTTTATCGACACGCGCTGATGCTTGGCGATGACGGCCTGCTCAGCCTCGAACAGGCGCAAATCGCATTGGAAACTGCGCTTGAGGAATGTGACCGGTTCTATCCGGCGTTTCAGTTCATCCTGTGGGGGGACAAGAGCCCGGCTGAAGCGCTGGCCTCTGCGCTGGTTGATGCGGCGGGTGAGGCTTAGCTTCTTCCGTCATCCCAGCGAAGGCCGGGACCCAGCCCGAGTCAGTCAAAGTCGCACAGCAGTTTTGTATGGTCTGGGTCCCGGCCTTCGCCGGGATGACGGGATTTTAAGGTTCAATGATTGCGAGCCAATCTAACTAAGCCTTGAACTTACCTAGGGGCTGCTGAAAGAAGCGGGCAAGGAGAACCATAAGTGAAAATTCTCATCATTGGTTGCGGGAACATGGGAGGGGCGATGCTGGCGGGCTGGCTCGGAATGGGCATCCCCGCAGCCGATTTTACCGTGGTTGATCCGCTATTGGCCAAGGCCCCGAACGGCGTCACGCTGTTGGCTACACTTCCTCAGCTTGGCGCATCGTTCGATGCGATTTTGCTGGGTTTCAAACCCCAACAACTTGGCGAAGCGGCTGCGGCGATTGCGCAGATGACAGACGCAAGAACGCTGCTCATCTCCATTCTTGCAGGCGTTGATTTGGCAACACTGCGCAGCAAGTTCCCTCATGCAGG
>JAYVNC010000287.1:0-3350 GCA_043758655.1 Novosphingobium sp. | reverse complement strand
CCTGAACGCCTGCCCTACCCCGGCGAAATTGCCGCCGAGATGCTCAAGGATCTCAAAACTATCGTGTTCTGCGGCTGTGAACCACCGGTTTCGTTCTTCGCCTATCCGGGCAAACCCAGCTGGCTCTCGCCCGAAGGCGCGCGGCTGGTGCGGCTGGCTTCGGCGCGAGAGGATGGGCCGTCTGCGCTGACGGCGCTGGTAGACGCGCTTGGCGCGGGCGATGCCATGCCCGCGCTTCAACCTGCTTTTGTGCCGCCATTGATCGATAGCCCGCTCGATGCGATCAAAATCGGGGCAATTGTTGCCGAACTAATGCCCGACAACGCGATTGTCTCTGACGAAACGGCAACATCCGGTTTCGCGTTGTTTCCGATGACTGCCGGAGCGACAAAGCACGATTGGATGACCGTCACCGGCGGGGCTATCGGCCAAGGAATGCCGGTCGCGGTCGGAGCGGCTATCGCCTGCCCGGATCGCAAGGTGCTGGCGCTGCAAGCCGATGGCGGCGGGATGTACACCAATCAGGCGCTGTGGACGATGGCGCGCGAGAACCTGAACATTACGACGGTGATTTTCAATAACGGGGCCTATGCCATACTGCAAATCGAACTGGCGCGCGTTGGCGTTCAGAACCCCGGGCCAAAGGCGATGTCGATGCTCAGTCTGCGCGATCCGGCAATTGACTGGGTCAAACTGTCAGAGGGCATGGGCGTTCCCGCCGCGAGCGCCACCACGGCGTCAGAATTTCGCGCCTGCCTGATCGAAGCGCTCGCCCACAAAGGCCCGCGGCTGATCGAAGCGATTATCTAGCGATGGCCTCGCTCAACCTCGTGCCTGCAAGTTTTGCCGATTACCGCCGCCTCGCCGAACGCCGCCTGCCGCGCGCGCTGTTTGACTATGCCGATGGCGGCGCGGTGGAAGAGGTGACCCTACGCGAAAACGTGGCCGATTTTGAGACACTGCACCTGCGCCAGCGGGTTTTGCGCGATGTTTCAAAAATCGATACCAGCACCGAATTGTTCGGCGAAAAACTCGCCATGCCGCTGATCCTCGCGCCGGTGGGCATGGGCGGGATGTATGCCCACCGCGCCGAGGTTCAGGCCAAGCGCGCCGCCGATGCGGCGGGCATCCGCATGTGCCTGTCCACGCTCAGCATCTGTTCGATGGCGGAGGTGTCCAAGGTTTCCGGCACCCCGTTGTGGTTCCAGCTTTATATGCTCAAGGATCGCGGCGTGGTGAAGGCGATGCTTGAGCGCGCATGGGATCTCAGGGTGCGCAAGTTATTCTTCACCGTCGATCTCAACGTCGTCGGCGCGCGCTATCGTGATGTGCGCAACGGCATGGCGGGCGGTGCGGGGCTGTGGGGCAAGCTGCGCTCTGGAGTGATTGACTATGCGCTCCACCCGCGCTGGCTATGGCAGGTCGGAATTCGCGGGGGGCCGCATGATTTTGGCAATATTACCGCTTATGTTCCAAGCACCTCAATGCAGGATTATCGCACCTGGGTTGGCCAGCAGGTTGATTCGAGCGTGACGTGGAAGGACATCGAATGGCTGCGGGGCGAATGGCAGGGAACGCTGGTGCTCAAAGGGATTCTTGACCCTGAGGACGCCAAGCAAGGTATCGCCGCCGGGGCCGACGGGCTGGTCGTTTCCAACCACGGCGCACGCCAGCTTGACGGGGTAAGTTCCACCGCCGCGATGCTCCCGCGCGTGGCTGATGCAACCGGCGTAGCAAAGCCGCTGCTGGTCGATAGCGGGATTCGCTCGGGCCAGGATTTGGTCAAGGCCCTCGCACTGGGCGCAAGTGCTGCGATGATCGGGCGGCCATGGGTGTTCGCAGTAGCGGCGCAGGGCGAGGCTGGTCTGCGGCGCATGCTTGGGCAATATTCCGCCGATTTGCACAATGCACTGGGGCTTACCGGATATGCAAACGCGGCGGATGTCGATGGCGCGGCGATCGACCGGGGTTAAATTCTCGCTGCTCCTCAGCGGCGCTCCACCTTCACTCCGCCAAAGCTCATCGCATTGCTTGGCGCGGCGAGCATCTCGTGCGGGAAGCCGAGCGGCACCGCGCTTGCCGCATCAAGCCGGGCGAGTTGGGTTTTATGCAGCGAAACGTTAAGCGCGCCGAGATTATCGTTGAGCTGCGCCGGGGTGCGCGCGCCGATCACCGGCGAGACGATGGCGGGATCGCACAGGATCCACGCCAGCGCGACCTGCGCCGAGGTCTTGCCGATTTCCGCCGCCACCTGCCCGACTGCCTTAGCCACCTCGAGACTGTGCGCGGAAAGACGACCAGTGGCGACGTTGATTTCCTTGCGTGTGGCGAAATTCTTTGGCTTCAATTCGAGATCAATGCTCGAGTACTTGCCCGAGAGCACTCCGCCCCCCAGCGGCGACCATGGACACACCGCCATCCCGGTTTCGCGCGCCATCGGGATCAGTTCTCGCTCAACCGTGCGTTCGATCAGCGAATAGGATATTTGCAGCGCACAAAACTGCGTCCAGCCGCGCAGTTCGGCCATCATCTGCAAACGGCTCGCCTGCCACGCCGGAGTGTCAGAAATGCCGATGTAGTGAATTTTGCCTGCGCTCACCAGATCATCAAACGCGCGCAAAATTTCGTCTGCTGGCGTGCGGAAATCCCACATATGGAGGTAGTAAAGGTCGATGTAATCGGTGTTCATCCGCTTGAGGCTGTCTTCGACCGCTCGGACCATGTTTTTGCGATGGTTCCCGCTGGCATTGGGATCACCGGGGCGCGTGGTCAGCGAATACTTGCTCGAAATCACCATCTGGTCACGCCGCTTGCCGAGCAATTTGCCGAGCAGCCGTTCCGATCCGCCCATCCCGCCATAGAAGTTGGCGGTATCAATGAAATTGCCGCCCTGCTCAATGTAATTATCGACCAGCTGTGCGGCTTCGGCCTCGGTGCTGCCCCAGCCATCGACGGCAAAGGTCATGGTGCCTAGCGTCAGTGGTGAAACGCGCAGTCCTGAGCGCCCGAGAAGCCGGTAATCGTCAAGTTGCAAAGCCACGCTGCGTCCCTCCGGTTATCATCCGCCCTTAACGCGCATTGGCAAGGCGATCATAATCCGCAGCTATAGCCGGTGTTTTCCAGTCAAATCGTTAACTGCCGCGCGCGTTGAAAATTGCCGAGCCGCCGCAGGTTAATCTGCCCGCGCCCTCACGCATTGTGGCGAAGCGTTGATCGGGAGTTCTGGCGGTGCTGTCAGTCGGACGGCAACTCGTCTCCGAGGGACGCGACGTGGCCCAAAGCGGCGTTGGTCAGCTGGCGAGCGACTGCCACTCGGCCAGGGCGGCCGAGCGGCGGGTCTTGTAAGTCTG
>JAYVNC010000286.1:0-3358 GCA_043758655.1 Novosphingobium sp. | reverse complement strand
AGCAACGCCGAAACCTCGCGAAAGCTGCGTGGCCGATGTTCCATTCGCGCAAAGGCGTCGGTTTCCTCAAGCGATCCGCGCAGCCAGAAAATGAGCGGGATGATCGCGCAGCCCACACCCAAGGGAATACGCCAGCCCCAGTTAGCCATTTCGGCCTCGGTCATCTGAAGAGTCAGCGCGAATCCCAGCAGCGCTGCCGCCAGAACAGCCACTTGCTGACTGGCCGATTGAAATGCAACGTAGAAACCGCGACGTCCTGGCGTGGCTATTTCGGACAGGTAGACCGATACGCCGCCCAGTTCGGCCCCAGCCGAAAATCCTTGGAGCAGGCGCCCCAGCAAAACGATCAGCGGAGCCAGTATGCCGATCTTCGAATAATCCGGTGTCAGGGTAATTGTCAGCGTGCCGATCGCCATTATCCCGAGCGTCACCAACAGTCCCTGGCGCCGACCGACGCGGTCGATGTATGCACCCAGCACGATTGCGCCGATGGGACGCATCAGGAATCCAATCCCGAATGTTGCCAGTGACAGCATGATCGAGGCGGTTTCGCTGCTGGCCGGAAAATAAGCTTTGGCGATATAGGTGGCGTAGAACCCGTAAACGAAGAAATCATATTGTTCGAGGAAGTTACCGCTGGCGACTCTCAGCACTTTGCCAACGATGCTGGCGCGCGTTGGAGCCACGCCTTCTGAAAGTCTGGTCAATTTTTCTCTCCCCCGGTGGTTTATCGACCGGTCTTCTGTTCTGCTTCAATGCGCCTACCGACACCGCTGCGAGCGGCCAATCCGCCAGATGACTTATCGCGCGCGACAATCGGGTGAGCCAAGTCTTGCTTAAATCCCGGTAGCGCCTCTAAACACGAGACAGGGAGAGGAAGTCGCACTGCGTTTGTTGAAGCTCCTTGCTGTGCTCGTGTTTACGCTGTCATCGGCGGCGAGCAGCGCCGCGCCTGTGTTCGACCACTTGGTAATTATCGTCCCCGCCTCGGCTGGAGGAGGTTTCGACAAGACCGCCCAATCGGTCGCGAAGGCGTTGCGCGCGGAAAATATCGTTAGATCGGTCGAGATACGCCGGTCACCCGGTGCGGGCGGCCTGATCGCGCTCGCGCAGTTCGAAGGCCAGAGTGTTCCATCGGAGCCCACCATCTTGATTGGCGGCGTGACAATCCTTGGGGCAGAAGCTGTGAACCATTCCACCGTATCGCTGGTCGATCTTGAACCGGTTTGCCAGCTAAGCGATGTCGCCTTGGCAATCGCGGTCCGCGATGACAGCCCGATACACTCAGTCAGCGATTTGATCGAAGCGATGCGCGCTGATCCTGATCGACTTACCTGGGTCGGGGGATCGCCTGGCAGCGCGGACGAAGTGCTGCTCTGGGCAATGGCAGCAAAGCTTGGCATCCCACATGACCATTTCAGGTTTATCGCCATTCCCGGCGGCGGGGCGCAAGTGCTCGAACGCTTGTCAAATGGGCCGCAATTTGTGGCCATTCGCAGCTATGAGGAATTTGCCTCGTATCCCGGCCGGAGCAAACTGCGCTTGCTCGCAATCTCGACCGCTAGCCGTTTTCCAAACATAGCTTTGCCGACTTTACGGGAAACCGGATTCAACTTGGTTGTGAGCGATTGGAAGGGAGCATTTGTTTCACCAACAGCACCGAAAGCGCAGCGCCTGGCAATCAATGAAGCATTGGTAAGGATGCTTGCTAGCCCGGCCTGGGCAAACGAATTGGCAGCCCAATACTGGCGGGCACCAGCCAATCCCCAACTGGGCTTCAAAGCCCGAATTGCTTCAGACCGTCGGATGGTCAAGGCTTTGCTGGTCGGCCCGCAAGCAGACTCGCGTTGGGATGGAAGATTGCGCGACTTGCTGGCACGGCCGTGGCGTTATGCTTTGCTGGGATTTGCCATCGCGGCGTCACTTGCGCTGGCGGTGGCATGGCAGCGGCGCGCGGCGAAAATCAGGTCTGGAGAGCTGAAGCGGGCATTGGCCGCCCTCGCCGAAATTCGTACGGAGGTGTCAACTCGCGCTGATAAAAGCGATCAAGGGAGCGCGGGCGAACGGACCGCGATCGCCCGCCAGATGGAGGCCTGGGGGCTGTCCAGCGCTGAATTAGAGATCGGCTGGATGATCCTGAAGGGACTTCAGTTCAAGGAAATCGCGGCGGCACGCGGAACCAGTGAGCGCACGGTCCGACAACAGGCTCAAGCGATTTACGCGAAATCGGGAATTCCCAACCGGTCGGAATTCTCTGCGCATTTTCTGGAAGATTTGCGCTTCTGACAAAAGCTGCGTCATCCGGCAAAAGCAGGATGCTCCAAAATGCCTTCCTGAGACATATGACGGATTGCTGCATGCCTCCGCCCCCTGCAAGTTTGCCGAGTCAATTTTGACCAACGTGAAGGACCGAAAAATGGTCCAACGGGAGGGAAACCATGAACCGAGTTATTTGCCGGACCTTGCTTGCTTGCAGCGCAAGCGCGATTGCGCTCACCGGACTAGCTGTTCCCGCTTTTGCGCAGGACACCGCAGCCAAGCCAGCCGATCAGGCTGATACTGCGGCCAGCGACGCGCAGCCCGAACCCAGCGAAATTATCGTGACCGGTTCGCTGATTTCACGGCGGGATTACAAGTCCGATAGCCCAATCTCGACCATTGATGTCGCGGCGATCAAGGCGTCGGGCTCACCTTCGCTCGATGGCGTGCTGGGGCAGATGCCGCAATTCGCGGCTGGCCAAGGCGCCAGCAACAGCAACCCCACTGTTCAAGGCGGGGGCCTCTCTTTTGCGGGCGGCCAATCGTATAGCGATTTGCGCGGCCTTGGGCCCAACCGCTCGCTGGTCTTGCTGGACGGTCGGCGGCTGATGTCTTCTGCCCCGAGTGGTGCCATCGACCTGAACCAGATTCCTACCGCGCTGATCGAGAATGTTGAAGTCATCACCGGCGGCGCGTCGGCAACCTACGGGTCCGATGCAATTGCTGGCGTCGTTAACTTCAAGCTCAAGCACAAGTTCAGCGGCATCGAACTGGATGTTCAACACGGTGCAACCACCAAGGGTGATGGCGCGACTAACCAGATTAGCGGAATCGTTGGCGGCAGCTTTGGTGATGGCCGCGGCCATGCCATGCTGGCGTTCGGTTATTCCGACCGTGCGACGGTGCTGGGTTCGACGCGTCCCTTCTTTAGAGATACGCGCGAACTTGCCCGGCCGCCTGAGGGCATGATCAACCCTGGCAACTATGGTGGCGGGGCTCCGACCATTGCCGCAGTCAACGCGGTGCTCGCGGGTTATGCCGGGACAACGCCAATCGCCGGATCGGGGACTTATAAAGGCTCGATCGGCGTCAATACCGA
>JAYVNC010000285.1:0-3388 GCA_043758655.1 Novosphingobium sp. | reverse complement strand
AGGATGAGTGCCCAACCGACCATCCATGCCAGAAGCTCGCCCATCACGGCATAGGTATAGGTATAGGCGGAACCAGAAACCGGGACCATTGACGCCAGTTCAGCATAGCACAATGCTGCAACCGCGCACACGAGCCCGGCGATGACGAAACTCCACATCATCCCCGGCCCGGCTTTCTGTGCCGCTTCCGCAGTAAGCACGAAAATACCCGTGCCGATGATACCGCCCACCCCAAGCATCGTGAGCTGGAATGCACCAAGGGATCGATGAAGTGACTTCTTTTCTGCCGTCGCCAAAATGGCGTCGAGTGATTTTACGCGACCAAACATACAAGTTCCCCGAACGGATTATCTATGGTGGCGAAGCTAGCGTCCAGTAACGCGATGGCAAGCGGTAAAAGCCGCCCTTCCCCAGTCTGGTTTCCGCCGCTAGAAGGCGCGCCATGTCGTCAACTTTCCAGCTCGATACCGCCACAAGCCGGGCCACTCCCACGCCTGCACCGATGAAGCGGCTCACCGTGCCCGCAATTAAGCGCCGCAAGTTTGATGGTGTGACCAAAGAACCGCTGGTGATGCTCACCGCTTACACCGCGCGTCAGGCGCAATTGCTCGATCCGCATTGCGATATGCTGCTGGTCGGGGATTCGCTGGGTCAGGTGATCTACGGCCTGCCCTCGTCGCTGTCGGTAACGCTCGAAATGATGTGTGCGCACGGGGCGGCGGTGGTGCGCGGATCCTATCATAGCGTTGTTATCGTCGACATGCCGTTTAGCACCTACGAAGTCTCACCGCAGCAGGCCTTCGCGTCGGCGAGCCGGATTATGGCTGAGACCGGCTGCGCGGCGGTGAAGCTTGAGGGCGGTGAGGCGATGGCGGAAACCATCGCGTTCCTTACTCAGCGCGGCATTCCGGTAATGGCCCATGTCGGCCTCACCCCGCAGGCGGTCAACGTGCTGGGCGGCTATGGCGCGCGCGGCAAGACGCAGGAAGAACACGCCAAGATCGTGTCTGACGGCAAGGCGGTTGCCGGCGCCGGGGCTTTCGCGGTGGTGGTTGAGGGCGTGCTAGAACCGATAGCGATCGCTCTCACCCAAACGCTCGAAATCCCGACCATCGGCATCGGTGCGTCGGCGCAATGCGACGGGCAGGTGCTGGTGACCGAAGATATGCTCGGCATGTTTGAGCGCGTCCCCCGCTTCGTAAAACGCTATGAGGAAATAGCCGAGACCATCAGCGGCGCGGCGGCACGCTATGCCGACGAAGTACGGGCGCGGACTTTTCCGGGGCACGAACAGACTTATCAGCCGAAATAACAGGAACTTTTATAGTGTTACGCCATTTCAAGGGTTCAATCCTGTTTGCTATCGGCTGCTTTATGCTGGCGGCATGGTACGGCTGGTCGCAGGGCGGCTCCTTGGTCAACATGGGCAAGGTTCTTTGGACCGTCTTCGTCCTGGCCATCCTTGAAGTGTCGCTGAGTTTCGATAACGCTGTGGTCAACGCCAAAGTGCTCAAAGGCATGGATGAAGTCTGGCGGAAGCGTTTTCTAACCTGGGGCATGCTCATCGCCGTCTATGGCATGTACATCGCCTTTCCGCTCGCAATCGTCGGCATTGCTGCGGGCATAGGGCCGGTCGACGCGGTACGGTTGTCGCTTGAAGATCCAGTGCGCTACGAACAACTTGTCTCCTCCGCGCACACGGGAATAGCCGGGTTTGGCGGCGCGTTTTTGACAATGGTTGGCCTCGAATTCTTCTTTGACGAAGAGAAGGAACTGCATTGGATCGGCCTGATCGAACACCAGCTTGCGCGTTTTGCCGCTTTGCCAGCAATTGAAATCGTTGCCGTTTTACTGTGCGTTGTCGCCATATCATCCAGCCTGCCCCCCAAAGAAGCCTTAACTTTCCTGACTGCCGCAGTTCTTGGAATTGCCACGTTCATTCTTGTCAGCGGTTTGGGGAACCTACTGCAAGCGCGTGAGGAGCAGGCAAAACTGGCTGGCGCGGCAATAAAGGCCGGGCTTGGCGGGTTCATCTACCTTAATGTGCTTGATGCCAGCTTCAGCTTTGATGCCGTGATCGGTGCCTTCGCGTTATCAAACAACATGGTGGTAATTGCGCTGGGGCTGTCGATTGGCGCGATGTTCGTTCGGACGATGACTGTCGTGCTGGTTCGCGAAGGAACATTGGCACAGTACCTTTACCTTGAACACGGTGCATTTTGGGCAATTCTGGCGCTCGGAGCGATTATGCTTGCCTCGGTCTTGATTGAAATACCAGATGTGGTGACTGGTCTGGTTGGCGCGGTTCTGATCGGCCTCGCGCTGTGGAGGTCAATCAGCCACAATCGCAAATTTCCTGACTAAGGGTGCTTTGCGCGTGCGAGCAGAGCGGCGGCTAGTTGGCTTTGCTTTTTTTCTGCCGAGAGGGCCGCGCCCCAAACCTGTGACGTCACCGGGCTGGCGCGCTGAAGGCGCCGTGCAGCGGCAGCATTGGCCCGTGCCGCTTCGCCGTCACCAAGCCGCAACTGGGCATAGGCCAAATCGGCAAGCAGCCGCACATCGCGGCCTCGCCCATTGCGGCGCAAATGTTCGAGCAGCATCCGCGCGCGATCCCACTGGCCGATTGACCCAGCATAGTCGGCCGCCAGCCGAACCGCCGTTTGGCTTTGCGGGTTTGCACCCAGATAGCCCTCGAGTTTGCCAGCTGCCGCATCGCGCCTGCCCGCCAGCGCCGCTGCAATCACAAGTCGCGCGAGCAAGGCGTCGTCGGTGCGCACCTTCGCGGCATCGCCGTAACGATCAAGCGCAAGGGCGTATCGACCGCGCGCAAAATAGGCATCGCCTGCGAGCACCTCAGCCGCGCCCATACCGGGATAATCGGATCGCAACCGGTCTGCGACAGCTATCGCATCATCGAACCGGCCATTTGCGAACTGCGATCTGACGGCGATTGCTGCAGCATATCCGCGGTTGTCGGCCTCGCCCGGAATTGCATTCTGGCTTGGGGCAACCAGCACCAGTCCGGCGGTGCGTGCAGCAGCTGCGCGATCAAGCATCTGTGCGGCCTCATCGCGGCGGCCCAAGTCTTCGAGCGAGCGTCCCACCAGTGTCAGCAGATAGGCCGACGCCCCTTCGTGCCGCGCGGGCATGCCAAATCGTTCAACCAGCGCCGCTTGCTGGCCGTTCGCATAGAGCGCCCGGGCAAGCAGCACTTGCGCACGCTCATTGTAAGGCTGCATGTCGGCAAGCCGGCCAAGGCTTTGGGTGGCCAGCGAACCATTGCCAGCTTGCAATTGCAGCACGCCATCAAGCTGCAAGCCGACAGGGCTGGTAATAGCCCCCGGCCCCGCCTTGTTGAGCAAGGATCGCGCGAGTGAAGTGTTGCCGG
>JAYVNC010000284.1:0-10478 GCA_043758655.1 Novosphingobium sp. | reverse complement strand
AGGGCCCGGAGACCTTGCTCTGGTAGTCGGCGGCGCAGCGCGGTGCGCGGCTGCAGCCGAGTGCGGGATCGCCGAGCCAGCCGCAGCGGCACGGGTTCATCGCCGCGATCAGCTGCACCCGCGCGGGAAAGGTGACGTGGGCATTGGCGCGCGCCACGGTGACTTCACCCGTTTCAAGTGGCTGGCGCAGCGAATCGAGCACCGGGCGCTGGAATTCGGGCAGCTCATCGAGGAACAACACGCCAAGGTGCGCGAGGCTGACCTCGCCCGGCTTGACCTTTAAGCCGCCGCCGGTGAGCGCCGCCATTGATGCCGAATGGTGGGGCGAGCGGAACGGGCGCATGCGGCTGATCCGCCCGTCATCGAGCGTTCCCGCGACCGATGCCACCATAGAAACCTCAAGCGCCTCGGCCGGCGTGAGCGGCGGCAGGATACCCGGCAGGCACGCGGCGAGCAGCGATTTGCCAGCACCCGGCGGCCCGATCATCAGCAGGTTGTGGCCCCCAGCGGCGGCGATTTCCAACGCGCGTTTGGCCACTTCCTGCCCCTTGACCTGCTTGAGATCGGAGCCGCGCTTGGGCGGTTCAGCCTCGCCCAGCGCGGACGTTGGCAGCACTTGCGTACCTTTGAGGTGATTGAGCAGCGAGATCAGATCGGGCGCTGCGGCGATGGGAATACCGCTCGCCCAGCGCGCTTCAGACCCTTGCGCGGCGGGGCAAATCAGGCCCTTTTCGGCGCTTGAAGCATGGATTGCGGCGAGCAGCACGCCAGGAGAGGCGATGATCCGGCCATCGAGCGCCAGTTCACCCACCGCGACATATTCGGTGAGCTGTTCGGCATCGGTCACGCCCATTGCCGCCAGCAGCGCCAGCGCAATCGGCAGATCGTAGTGCGATCCTTCCTTGGGCAGATCGGCGGGCGAAAGGTTGATCGTTATGCGCTTGGGCGGCAATGACAGCCCCATCGCCGAAAGCGCCGCATGAACCCGCTCACGGCTTTCATTCACCGCCTTGTCTGGCAGGCCGACGACGTTGAAGCGCGGCATCCCGGGGGCAATCTGGCACTGCACCTCAACCCCGCGCGCCTCAAGCCCCAAGTAGGCAACCGTCGAAACCAGAGCAACCAAGGCCTGCACTCCCCCCGCAAAAACACGTAGTTGTTAGATGACCGAGGGCGCGGGCGGAGTCGAGGGCGTGTAGCGCCGTTTTGGAGGCATCTTGGCGGGCGCTGAATGAAACGCTTTCTTAACCGCTTCCGTCAGCATTCCGGCAGGGTGAATGCGGGCATGGTGAAGCCATCATGCGCCATCTCGCCCTTTTCGCCCTTGCCCTTGCGGCCACATTTGCCAGCCCGTTGGCTGCGCAGACGGTGACCTATGAGGTGGTTGAGGAGCAAGTGGTCGCAAGCGATCACGGCGCGGACCGCATTGTTGACGTTGCCAGCGCCGTGGTTCCGCATGGCATCGCCCGGTTCGGCCCATTCCGCGTGCTCGATGCTGGCCATGCGGCGCTGGTTGATGTCACCGATGCGCGCAGTCCCGTCGCCTTCGCCGCGATGCTCGCCGCCTATCCGGCGATCGCTGAGCTCGATATGATCGAATGCCCCGGCACGCTGGACGATGTCGCCAACCTGCGGCTCGGGCGGATGATTCACGCACGCGCGATGGTCACGCATGTGCCCAATGGCGGATCGGTGCGATCGGGCGCGGTGGAATTGTTCCTCGCTGGAACCCGCCGCAGCGCCGCTCCCCGCGCTGAATTCGCCGTCCATTCGTGGATTGATGACGACGGCAAACAGCCTGCGGACTATGCCAAGGACGCCCCCGTCAACCGCACCTACCTCAATTATTACCGCGAGATGGGGATGAGCGCGATTGAGGCGCAGGCGTTTTATGATATGACCAATGCGGTGGCGAACAACGATGCGCGCTGGCTCAATGCGGCGCAGATGGGGCAGTGGGTGCGGCTCGATAAGGATGGCACCGCGACCGCACATATGCTTGACTCGGGTCGGGCGCTTCGCTAACGGCGCGCCTTCCAAAGTTTCGGCCCGATGCGGGTCATTCCAGTTTTCGAGTTCGAGGTTTTTGACATGAAGCGCACCTTTCAGCCAAGCAATCTCGTGCGTGCGCGCCGTCATGGCTTCCGCCTCCGCACCTCGACCGTCGGTGGCCGCAACATCCTGCGCGCGCGCAGGGCTCGCGGGCGTAAGAAGCTTTCTGCCTGAATAATGACATGACAGTGCCCGTCCTTACCCGGCGGGCCGACTTTCTTGCTGCCAACCGGGGTTTGCGGATAGCACGTCCCGGTTTTGTTTTGCTCGCACGCCCGAATGGCAGCGAGGCCATGCGATTCGGCATTACCGTCACCAAGAAAATCGGCAACGCGGTTGTGCGCAACCGCATGAAGCGGCGTTTCCGCGAGCTGGTGCGCGAATTCCTCGCCACTGAGGGCCTAACCGGCCACGACCATGTGCTGATCGGGCGCGAAGGCGGGGTGGAGCGCGATTATGTCCTGCTTCGGATTGAATTCTCCGCTGCTCTCGCCCGTGCGGCGCAGGGCAAGGGCGATCCCCCCAGAACGAGCCGGGGTATACGTGCCGGACCAAAGCGTTGAAACGCCTGCTCATCCTCATCGCGCGCGGCTGGCAACTGGGGCCTTCGCGGGTGCTGCCTTCGACATGCCGCTATGCGCCGTCGTGCTCGCAATATGCCATTGAGGCGCTGGAAAAACACGGCGCGATTAGGGGTGGCTGCATGGCGGCGAAGCGTCTAATGCGCTGCCACCCCTGGGGGGGACATGGCTATGATCCGGTGCCTTGAAACGCGCTGCCCGCATGGCCACTTGCCCAAGACTTGAAACAGTAGGACGCCTTCGTGGATAACCAGCGTAATCTGATCCTTGCGGTCGCTCTATCTGTGGTCATTTTTCTCGGCTGGGATTGGGGGGTGAACTACCTCTATCCGCACAAGGTTATGGCGGTCGCGCAGCAAGCTACCTTGCCTGCGCCTACCCCTACAGCCAGCGGAACGCCCACGCGCGATGGGGGGCTTACCAGCGCTGCCGACAAGGCGGTGGAGGCGCGCGATCTTGCCACCGCGCTCAACCCCGCAGGCCGCGTGCCAATCGCCGCGCCAGGGCTCACCGGTTCGATCAACCTCACCGGCGCGCTGCTCGATGATCTGACCACCAACCGCCATACCGCGAGCCTTGATGCCAAAGACGGCCCGGCGCGGATATTCTCGCCCGCAGGCACCCCGGCGCAGCACTATGCGCAGGCGGGCTGGGCCCCGGCTGGTTTAACACCGCAGGGCCTCGATCTGCCCAACCCCGCAACCGTGTGGACCGCGCCTGCCGGGGCGAAGCTAACCCCTGAAACCCCGGTCACGCTGACCTGGACCAATGCCACCGCGCAAGTGTTTGCGATCACTTACAAGATCGACAAGGACTACATGATTACGCTCGATACCGCGGTTGCCAATAATGGTCCCGCGCCGATCAGCGTCCAGCCCTTCGCGCTGCTCAACCGCACGGATCGCACCGCGAGCACCAGCACATGGAACCTGCATTCGGGGCCATTTGGTGCCTTTGATGGTTCGGTCAGCTTCAAGCATGATTACAAGGACGTGGTTAAAACCAACGTCATCGCCAATGAGGGCAAGCCTGATTGGCTGGGCTTCACCGACATCTATTGGATGAGCGTTCTGGTGCCCGGCAACGATGCCGTGTCTTCCGATTTCCGCAGCCAAGGCGGCGGTTTTTTCCGCGCAGACCTGCTGTATAAGCCATTGGTTATCGCTCCGGGTGCGCAAGCTTTGCAGACAACGCGGGTTTTCGCCGGGGCCAAAGAAGGCACCGTGCTTGATGCCTATGAAGCGGCAGGCGTGAAGAACTTTGGCCATGCTATCGATTGGGGTTGGTTCTTCTGGTTTGAAAAGCCGATCTTCTGGCTGCTCCAGAACTTGTTCGCGCTGGCCGATAACTTTGGTCTGGCGATCATCATGCTCACCGTGATTGTGCGGGGGGTGATGTTCCCGATTGCCCAGCGCCAATTCGCTTCGATGGCAGCGATGCGGTCAATCCAGCCGAAGATGAAGGCGCTGCAAGAGCGCTATAAGGACGATAAGCCTAAGCTTCAGGAAGAAACGATGAAGCTGTATAAAGAGGAAGGCGTCAATCCGCTTGCCGGATGCCTGCCTATCTTCCTGCAAATCCCGGTGTTCTTCGCGCTGTATAAGGTGCTGACTCTGGCGGTAGAAATGCGCCACCGGCCGTTCTATGGCTGGATCCACGATCTTTCGGCGCCTGATCCCAAGCACTTCCTTAACTTGTTCGGTATGCTCGATTTCACTCCGCCGAGCTACCTTAGCATTGGCATTCTTGCGCTGCTTCTCGGCATCACCATGTGGGGGCAGTTCAAGCTCAATCCATCCGCTCCTGATCCGGTGCAGCAGCAAATGTTTGCGATTATGCCGTGGATGATGATGTTCATCATGGCCCCGTTCGCGGCTGGCCTGCTGATCTACTGGATCACCTCAAACCTGCTCACCATCGCGCAGCAGAAGTATCTGTATATGCGGCATCCGCAATTGAAGGCCAATGTCGATAAGGAACGTGCGGACGTCGCTGCGGCAACGGCTGCGAACAAGAAATGAGCGAGGAAGATGGCCGCGATTGGGAACTGGAAGGCCGCAAACTGTTCTCGGGCCGGGTAGAGTTCCTGAAATCCGCGCCGCGGCTGGAATTCCTGCCCGAACCCGATGTGCCTGAGATTGCCTTTGGCGGACGTTCAAACGTAGGTAAATCATCGTTGCTCAACGCGATAACCCTGCGCAAATCGATTGCCCGGGCTTCGGTAACCCCGGGGCGCACGCAGGAGCTGAACTTCTTTGAGGTGGGCGATCCGACTGCATTCCGGCTGGTCGACATGCCCGGCTATGGCTTTGCCAAAGCGCCGCTCAAAGTGGTTGAGAACTGGCGGCGGCTGGTGCGTGATTTCCTGCGCGGGCGGGTGGTGCTCAAACGCACGCTGCTGCTGATCGATGCCCGCCACGGGGTAAAGCCGGTCGATGGCGAGATGATGAAAATGCTCGATGAAGCCGCGGTCGGCTACCGGCTGGTGCTGACCAAGGCTGACAAGATCAAGGCCAGTGAACTTGCCGCAGTGCTGGCCGCCACGCAGGTGGAAGCGCGCAAGCATTCGGCGGCGTTTCCGGTGGTGCATGTTACTTCGTCGGAAAAAGGCATGGGGATTGATGAACTGCGCGCGGCAGTTCTCGAAGACGCGCTGGGCTAAAGCCTACCGCGCAAACAGCTGGTTAAGGTCAGCAAAGGCCTTCATCTCAATCGCATTGCCTGACGGATCGCGGAAGAACATCGTCGCCTGCTCGCCCGCCTCTCCTTTGAACCGAATGTGCGGGGCGATTTCGAATGGTGTTCCCGCCGCGACAAGCCGGTCCGCCAGCGCCTGCCAATTCGCCATTGCGAGTACCACGCCGAAATGCGGTACCGGCACGCCGTGGCCATCGACCGCGTTATTGCCTGCATCGGCACCTGCGCCCTCACTAACACAGTGTGCAACAATCTGGTGGCCATAGAAATCGAAGTCGATCCATTGATCCGAACTGCGGCCTTCGGGGCAGCCCATCACGCCGCCCCAAAACTCCCGCGCCTCGGCCAGATCACGCACCGGAAAGGCGAGGTGGAAGGGGCGCAGGCTCATCGGGGGTTCTCCAACTTGTTCAGACTCGACACGCGCAAGCTGAATGGTTAGCGCTACCTCATGAAACTCATCATCGGCAACAAGAACTATTCATCCTGGTCGCTGCGCGGCTGGCTCGCGCTTAAGCAGTCGGGGTTGGCCTTCGAGGAAATCATCGTTCCGATCCATACCGATGACTGGTCTGACCAGAAAAAGGCGATGGGCGATATCCAGCCGAGCCAAGGCAAGGTGCCAGTACTGTGGGACGGCGATGCGGTTGTCTGGGATAGCCTCGCGATCATCGAATATCTGTCAGACAAGGTCGGGCGTGACCGGTTTTGGCCCAAGGCAGATGATGCCCGCGCGATGGCGCGATCGATGGTCGCGGAAATGCACTCAGGCTATATGGCGCTGCGCAGCCAGTGCCCAATGAACGTGCGCCGCCGGTTCGATAGCTACAAAATTGACGATGCCGCAAAGGCCGACATAGTCCGCATCCTGACCTTGTGGGCGGAGGCGCGCGCGCGATTCGGGCGTGGCGGACCTTTCCTGTTCGGCGCTTTCTGCGCGGCTGACATCATCTACGCGCCGATCATCAGCCGTTTCATGACCTATGGTGTCGGCGTGCCGGGATTTGCCGTCAACTACATGCAGGCGGTGTGGGAGCACGAATGGCTTCAAGCGTGGGTCGAAGCTGCCGAGGCTGAGGAATGGGTGATTGAGCAGTACGAGGTGAAGGTAAAGTGAAAAGGCGGCTGGCGGCCTTGGTTGGCCTTCTGGCGCTGGCGTGGTCGCTCCCCGCGCTGGCTTGGGGCGAATATGGTCACCGCACCATTGCCGCCATCGCCAATGATAACATTCGCCCAGAAACGCGGCGGGCGATTGCGCGGCTGCTTACGGCTGAAAAGGGCCTCGGCACGCCTGCCTGCCGGGTTAGAAATATCGAGGACGCGAGCTACTGGCCCGATTGCCTGCGCCATGACGCTTGGCGCTTTGCCTATACTTTCCCGTGGCATTACCAGACTGAACCAGTGTGCAAGCCCTATGACCCTAAATCAAGCTGCGCCAATGGCAATTGCGTTTCCGCCCAGATTGAGCGCAACCGGCGGGTGCTGGCTGATAAACGCCTGCCCGCAGCGCAGCGGCTTGAGGCGCTCGCTTTCCTCGTTCATTTCGTTGGCGATATTCACATGCCGCTGCATTCAGGCGATAATTTCGATGCCGGGGGCAACGGCGTGGCTGCGGTTTACGGCATCGCTCCGGTGAGCAGCTTGCACTGGCTGTGGGATGGCGTGCAGGCCGAACGCTCGATCAGCTCGGCCATGCCGCCGCTGGTGCGCAGGTATAATGCGGCGGAGCGCGCGGCGCTGGATGACGGCAACACGGCGGATTGGGGAAAAGAAAGCTGGGCGCTGGCGCGCACGGTCTACATCCGCGCCTTTGGCCACGATCCTTGCGACGGCACACCTTCGCCCAAATCGGTAGTATGGAGCAATGAAGTGATTGAACAATCGATCCCCGATGTGCAGCTGCGGATTTCACAAGCAGGACTGCGGCTGGCGAAAATGCTCGATGGGGCGCTTGCGGGCTAGGCGGGCCGCTCGGCCGCAGGATAAGGGGTGCCGTCCTTGTGGCGGTAAACCCCGTCTCCCGTCCACATCATGTCAATGTCGGGATAGGAGCCGCCGCCGTCGCTGCCGCCGCTGATGCACACAAAGGTGCAATCGGCTGCGCTTTCATTGATCAGATGGTGGCCGTTCTCAACATCCTTGGGCCAGGCGCAGATATCTCCGGCCCGTAACATTGTCCTACCCTCGTCCTCAACCAACACCGCCTCGCCGGAAATCATCACCAGCAGTTCATCTTCGCCCCTGTGCCAGTGCCGCTGCGATGACCAACCGCCGGGTTTAAGCACAACGTGGCTCGCGCCAAAGGTACTCAGGCCGCCTGCCGGAGCCAGCCTGCGGAACCAGCGCCCGGCGACGTCGGCATTGAATGGCGGCGGATAGCCGGTGGTGTTTTTCTGTTCGATGGCTTCAAGATCGAGCTTGGGCATGTTTGCACTCCTGCTTGTGTCGCGCGGGCATAGCCCATATGCGAACGCGCAGTCATGAGCGAAATTGCACCCGTCCTGCCGCCGGTTCTTCCGCCAGTTCTGCCGATCGCCGAAGCGCTGATCGCTTGCCCGAGCGTCACGCCCGCGATGGGCCTCGTGTTCGATTGTCTTGAGGGGCATTTGGCCCCGCTTGGATTTACCGTTCACCGGGCGATGTCAGGCGAGGCTCCCGATGGACCGGTTGAGAACCTCTTCGCTGTTCGTAAAGGCCCCGATGGCTCGCGCCATTTTGCCTTTGCGGGGCATCTTGATGTCGTTCCGCCGGGTGAAGGCTGGACCACCGGCGCGTTTCTGCCCGAGCAGCGCCCAAGTCCTGGGGGCATGTTGCTGTATGGGCGCGGTGCGGTGGATATGAAGGGCGCAATCGCCGCGATGGTCGCCGCGGTTTCTGCGATCCCCGCTGAGGCAGGAACGCTGTCATTCGTTATTACCGGCGACGAGGAAGGCCCAGCCAAATACGGCACCTTGGCGCTGATTGACCATATGCGCGATGTGGGCGCGGTGCCCGATCTGTGCTTGGTGGGTGAGCCCAGTTCGGCCAATCAGCTGGGCGACATGATGAAAATCGGCCGCCGCGGTTCGGTCAACATGTGGATCGAAGTGCTGGGGCAGGAGGGCCACGTCGCCTATCCGCATCTGGCAGACAATCCCGCACCGCGCCTCGTTGCGCTGCTGGCGGAATTGGACGCGCTGGTGCTCGATGATGGCACCGACTGGTTTCAGGCCTCAAACCTTGAGATTACCGAAATCTCCATCAATAACCCGGCGACTAATGTTATTCCGGCCAAAGCGAGCGCACGAATATCAATACGGTTCAACGATTTGCACACCGGCCCAGAGCTGGTGGCGCAGTTGAGCGAAGTCGCCGCGCGGCATGGCGGCGCTGTGCGCGCGGTGATTTCGGGTGAGGCATTTCTCACCCAGCCAGGCGCGTTTTCGCAGATCGTTGCCGCAGCGGTTACGGCAGAGACCGGCCTCACCCCGCAGGCATCGACCACCGGCGGCACGTCAGACGCGCGGTTCCTCAAGAACCTGTGCCCGGTGATCGAATTTGGCCTGTGCAACGCCACCATGCACAAGCGCGATGAGGCGGTGGCGATTGCCGATCTTGATGTTTTGGCGCGGATTTATCGGCGGGTGGCAGTGGCGGCGCTTAAGGCTAGCTGAGCGCGGGTCCTTCGACAGGCTCAGGATGAGCGGACGTTTTTTGTAAAGGCATAGGAAGTAAAAGCCCCAACTCCTCAACCCCGCTCATCCTGAGCCTGTCGAAGGACATGCGCAACATTTGCCCCAAGCGCTCTCCCTTGTTACGCTATGCCAACACAGCCGGGGAATGAAATGAACAGGCGTCTCACACTTTACATCCTTCTTGGCATGGCGCTCGGCGTGGTGGCGGGCCAGCTGGTCGGCATGTCGGTGCCCAAAGACGCGCCAGCCTTCACCAACTGGACCAAAAGCTTCGGCCTGCTCTCGTCGATATTTCTCAACCTGATCAAGATGCTAGTCGCGCCATTAGTTCTCGCCACCATCGTTTCGGGCATCGCCCATATGAATGACAGCGCGGCGATTGGCCGCATCGGCTTTCGCGCGATCACTTGGTTCATCATCGCCAGCTTCATCTCGATCAGCCTCGGGCTGGTCATGGTCAACCTGTTCCAGCCCGGCGTCGGGGTCGATCTTCACGCGGCAACCAAGCCGCTGGGTGAGGTCAAGAAGCTCGATCTGTTCGAATTTATCGAACACGTGTTTCCCAAGAATTTGTTCGCCGCGTTGGCGGAAAATAACGTGCTGCAAATCCTCGTGTTCTCGCTGTTCGCCGGTATTGGCCTCACCGCGATTGGCGAAAAGGGCGCGCCACTGGTTAAAGGAGCGGTGGCGCTGGCCGAACTGATGTTGCAGATCACCGGTTATGTCATGCGCTATGCGCCCGTGGCGGTATTCGGCGCGCTGGCCAAGGTGGTCGCGGAAAACGGGCTGGGAATCCTCGGCACTTATGCGGCGCTACTCGGCGAATTTTACCTCTCGCTGTTGCTGCTCTGGTCGCTGTTGATCGGAATCGGCTGGCTGTTCCTGCGCCAGCGCGTTTTCACGCTTGTTCGCTATGTCCGTGAGCCAGTGCTGATCGCCTTTTCCACCGCATCGAGCGAGGCGGCGATGCCCAAGCTGTTTGAACAGCTTGACCGCTTCGGTGTGCCGCGCCGCATATCGGGGCTCATGGTGCCGCTGGGCTATTCGTTCAATCTCGATGGCTCGATGATGTACGCCAGCTTCGCGACGATATTCATCGCGCAGGCCTATGGCATCCACCTCGATTGGACGACGCAGGTGCTGATCCTGCTGACGCTGATGATCTCATCCAAGGGCATTGCCGCCGTGCCGCGGGCCAGCCTGGTGGTGATCACCGCGACGCTGGCGATGTTCGATCTGCCGGTTGAAGGCGTGGCGCTGGTGCTGGCGATCGACCAGTTCCTCGATATGGGGCGCACAGCAACCAACGTGCTCGGCAATTCGGTGGCGACGGCGGTCATCACCAAATGGGAAGGCATGCTCCAACCGCCAATGGGAGCCGAAGCTGATGATGCCCACGCACCGGGGGATACGGCGGAGCATGGAAAGAAGGGGCTGCATCTCGATCCGGTTCAATGAACGCATTTCGCATTGT
>JAYVNC010000283.1:0-10497 GCA_043758655.1 Novosphingobium sp. | reverse complement strand
GCCTCAAGCCGCTTGTGATAGGGTCCGCCGTTGGTCAGCACCCGGCTTTCCCAGATTTCTTCGAGCACGGCGGTGAAATCCGCAAGCGGCGGCAGCGCCGGGCGCGTGACGAAGATTCGAGAGCTACTCATTACCTAAAAATCCGTGCCTGTTTTTGGGCCTTCATATTGGCCTTGGCTTTCCCATGAGGCGCGGCGGCACCCCTGGAAATTGGTGCCATAGGGCAAGGCTTCGGCCATGGCTACAAGGTGGAAGCGGCAATCGCGCGCTGGTAAACCGCCTCCACAGCAGCGGCGATCTCATCTGACCGATAGATTTTCGCCGCTAATGCCTGCGCGCCACTCGCGCATTTTTCCGCCAGCGCGGGGTCATTGGCGAGGCGGATAATGGCGGCGGCGATGGCGGAGGGGTTACCCGGCTCGATCAGCAATCCGGTCACGCCATCAGCGATCAGTTCGGGGATGCCGCCCACTGATGAGGCGATGATCGGCAGGCGCGCGAGCATCATTTCGACCAGAGCCACCGGCGCGCCTTCGGACAACGATGGCAGGATTCCAAAGTCTGCATGGCACATCAGTGCGCCAAGCTGCGCGGGTGGCAATTCGCTGGTGAGGACGATGCGTGCGCCTGCGGGAGCCGCCGCCCCGCGCAGGTCATCGAGCAATGGACCCTTCCCGGCAATCACCAGTTCCAAGTCGGGATTGGCCTTCAACGCATCAAGGAACCCGGCGATCAGCGCGCGCTGGCCTTTTTCGACGACCAGCCTTGCGGGATTGACGATCCACCGCGCGGCGGGATCGAGCCCAAGTTGCTTTGCGAGGCCCGCGCGGTCAATCACGCCGCCATCAGGCGGGCGCACCGCGTTAGGAATGATCGTGGGCGGGCCGAGCTTTAGATGCGCGGCGTAATGATCCGCCACCGCGCGCGAAACTGCGATGCGGGCATTGAACCGGTGGCGCAGGATCAGGCCCAGCGCGGCTTTGCGAAAGCGCTGCGGCAGCGATGTTGCCGGGTGGGCATCGAACATCATGTTGTGCAGCGTGGTCACCCGCGCCGCGCCGCCTGCTGCGATGCCCACCAGTATATCAGCATGGAGCAAGTGGCTGTGGACTACATCGGCCTGCACCAAACGCAGGATTTCGCGCAGCTTTGCGGCTTTCGGCAGCGGGTTGGCGCTGCGCGCGGCATTCAGCAAAATCACCCGAACCCCCGCCTTTTCGAGATCGGGCAGCAAAGTCGCCGCCGATTCGAGCGCGATCACGGTAACCTCCGCCCCGCCGCGCACTTGCGCCGCCGCCAGCGCGACCAGCGCCGATTCGGCCCCGCCAATTCCCAGACTTTCGATTACGTGGACCACGCGCATGTCAGGCAGGGCTTCCTGCCAGCTTGCGACGCCGCTTGTAGAGATCACAGGCCCATTCGGCCGCCGCAAACAGCAGGAACGGGACCACCGGCAGGGTAAAGCGCGTCTCGATGTTGTGGAACGGCACGTACATCAGCGCGGTATAGGCCACCGGAATCGCCAGAACCCAATTGCGCCGCGCCACCATCGCCGCAAGTCCGAGCGCCAGCATGATGAAGTTGAGCCCCCAGAACATACTCTTGAGCGCGGCGTACAGCAGCGATCCGCGCTCGGCGCGCAGCGGCAACAGATCCATCCGGGTGCCCAGCCACAACCTTGGATAACGCAATGCCCATGTCATCAGCGTCTGGCCCGGCTCTTCGCGCATACGCGCCATTGCGACCCGCTTGACGATGCTGTCGTCATGCGTGTCCCAGCTGCGCTGCACATCTGCCCGTTCGGCCGGGCTGCGGAAGGCGTTGGCGGGGTAGTTGGCAGACTTTGGATCGTAGCCTGCGAGGCTCCATGTGCCATCACGCTCCCATGTGCCGACCCACAGATTGTAACCCATCCGCCCTTCGCTCACGGCAAAATGGCCAAATTCGACCTTGTTGTGCAGGCACCACGGCAGGACCACAGCATAGGCGGCAGCGGCCATCAGCCCGAATTGCCGACCCCGGCCCATGAACCAGCCGATAGGCAGGGCGAACAGCGGCAACAGCAGCACCGTATCGCGCGTCAGGATCGCACAGCCTATGCACAGCCCAGCGAGCAAGGGCCGCTTCGCATCGAGCAGCAGCCAGCCGGTGCCGAGCAGGAAAATCAGCAGGCATTCGGCCAGCACCGAATAGTCAAACGCGACAAAGAATGGGCAGGCGGCGATGAGCATCGCTTTGGTCAGGCTGCCGGTTAGCCGCAGTGTAATCAGCGCAAAGGCGGTCGTCAGCAGCGACTGGGCGATAAAAATCGCGGTGGTGCTCTGCGCCATCAGCGCGATAAACAGCGGATAGAGCGGTGGCCGCACCATATCGTCGATGTGTCCAGTCTGGGCAAAATGCGCACCCGCCGCGAGGTAATAGAGCCCGTCGCCGCCCGCCGAGGGAACGACAATCAGCAGCATCATCAGCCGCGCGGCCAGCGCCGCAGCAATTACCTTTGCGATTCTGCTCATGCGCCCATTTCCTGCAACCCGTTCGAAGCCCCTAGCAATCAAGCGACTCGCCGTCATGCCCCGGCCAATCCAATCTACACGTTGCGGCGCACAACAGCGCTTGTTACTAGGGCGCACGAAGGGGCCTATCAAGCCAGCGCCTGAAATCAGCTCTGCGAGAGGGATAATCTATGGCGGTCTATTGGCTGCTCTTTGCATTTGCAGCAGTAATGGCGATTGCCTACCCGGTGAATCAGGCCGCTGGCCGCAGCGGTGTGGGCCAATCCTTCGGGTTCGCTTCCTTCGCGCTGATCTACACGCTGATCGGTGCGCTACGTTATGAAATTGGCGGCGATTGGCCAACCTATATGACGATGCTCGAAGATATGAGCCAAGGCAATCTGGCCGATGCGCTGGCTTACACCGATCCGCTTTTCGGCCTGCTGGCTTGGGTTTCGTTGCAGATCGGTGGCGGGATTTACGTGATTAATGGCGTGACCTGCCTGATCCTCGTTTGGGGTGTAATTGCGGTTTCAGCCAAACTTCCCGAGCCGTGGCTGGCGACGCTGATCGCTGTACCTTATACGCTGATCGTGGTGGGAATGGGCTATGTCCGGCAAGGCGCGGCGATTGGCCTGCTGTTGCTGGCGATTGCCCATTTTGATCGCGCCAAGCCGGGACGGGCGATTGTCTACCTCGTGCTCGCGGCGGGGTTCCACTCAACTGCGGTGTTCGCTTTCCCCACCTTTGCTTGGTCGCTCGCGCGGCGAAACAAAGGATATGCGGTGTTCGGAGCGATTGCGGCGGCGATTGCGTTCACGGTTTTTCTCGCCCCGCGCCTCAGCAATTTTGAGAGCGGCTATCTTGAGAACGAATACGATTCGGGCGGGGCCGCCGCCCGCTTGGCGATGAGCGTGCTGCCGTCGCTGCTGATACTGGCGAAATACAAAACCTTCGCGGCCACTGACCGTGCGCGCGGCATCTGGATTTCGATAGCTCTGGCCAACATGGCCGCCTCGATTGCGCTAAATCTGTCGAGCTCGTCGACCGCGATTGACCGGATTGCTCTGTTCTTCTCGATCATTCAGATTGTCGCATTCGGGCGCATTATGGGGCTTCTCAGCGTATCGCCGCGGATGGTTCTACCAACCAGACTTGCGATGATTACGATTGCCGCCATGGTGCAGATCGTCTGGCTCGGCTATGGAACCCACGCGATTTACTGGGTGCCCTATAAGTCAATTCTGCAATTTTTTTAGCCATGGCTGATCTGCCGCCCCCGATTCAGCCCTCCCTGATTCAGCCGCCCCTAATCATGTTGGGTGCCAATCAGGCGTGGAATCTGGTGAACTTTCGCGCAGGCCTTATCGAGGCGCTTATCGAACGCGGTTTTCGGGTAATGGCGGTTGCTCCGCCCGATGCGGAAATCGAAGCGCGGCTGGCTAAGCTAGGGTGCAGCTTCACCCCGGTGGCAATCGATGCGATGGGGCTTTCGCCGCTGCGCGATCTGCGCAGCCTTGCCGCATTAACCTGCATCATGCGCAAGCACCGGCCCGCCGCTTGGCTCAGCTGGACGATCAAACCGAACACTTACGGTGCAATCGCCGCGCGGCTTTGCCGGATACCCGCGCTTCCCAATGTTTCAGGCCTCGGCACCGCTTTCATCGCCGGAGGCGCGCTCGGCTGGCTGGTGCGGCACCTTTACCGGTTCGCCTTTGCCCGCGCGGCGAGCGTGTTCTTCCAGAACGGCGATGATCGCGCGCTTTTCCTACGCGAAGGCATGGCGCGAGACGATCAAGCGCGGTTGCTGCCCGGTTCGGGGATCGACGCAGCAGCTTGGGCACCCCTATCAGATCAGCGCTCCAAGCCGCGCCAGTTCCTGATGGTAGCGCGCGTGGTGGCGGATAAAGGCGTGCGCGAATATGTCGCCGCCGCGCGCTTGCTTCGCACCCAATGGCCCGATGCCACCTTCAGCCTGCTCGGCCCGCTCGATGTCGATAATCGCACGGCTATTTCGCGCGGCGAGGTCGAATCGTGGGTCACTGAAGGGGTTATTACCTATCTGCCCACCACAAGCGACGTCCGCCCGATGATCGCCGCTGCCGATTTCGTCGTCCTGCCTTCGTATCGCGAAGGCCTTTCGCGCATCTTGCTTGAGGCTTCGGCGATGGGCCGCCCCATCGTTACCACCGATGTTCCCGGTTGCTGTGATGTGGTGCGCGATGGCGAAAGCGGCTTTCTGTGCCGCCCGCGCGATGCCGCTTCGCTGGCCGAAGCCATGGCCCGCGCCGCCGCAGTCAGCAATGCAGATTGGCAGCGGATGGCGGCGGCGGGGCGCGCGCGGGTGATTGCCGAATTCTCGCAAGATCGGGTAACTGCGCTTTATCTCAAAGCCCTGGATGCGGCCGGGGTGCGCGGCGCGCTTGAATGATGATTTCGCACGATGATTTCGCCCGATGATTTTGGCCGAAATTGCTGGAGATGATTCTAGGGTCTTTCAAAACCATGGCCCTTATCCTAGAAGTGCCCGCCAATATGGTGAATGGGGCGTCCTGCAATGCGCAGGGCAGCCCGGAGGATTGAACTTGAACGGTCGAATTGGAAAAGCGGCAGACGCCAGCCGGCCAGCTATGGCTATTGGCGTGGTGCTACGCTGCATCGCCATTGCGGGGGCGCTGCTGCTTGCGGGCTGCGAAAAGCGTGGCGGGGACCTGACATATGATCCGCCGGGATTTGATCAGCCCGATCAAAAACTTATTACTAATCCTGCCTACGATATTCCGCTGGGTCCGCTCGACGTCGTGCAAATCAGTGTATTCCGCGTGAAAGAGATTTCTGGCGAATATCAGGTTGATGGCGCTGGATTGTTAAAGCTTCCGCTGGTGGGTGAAGTCAGCGTTCGCGATCAGAATGCCAGCCAGTTCGGCCGTAATCTCGAGAGAATTTACAGCGCAAAGTACCTCAACAATCCCGACATCACCGTGCGGGTTATGAATACCAACCAGCTCAACGTGACCGTTGAGGGCGGGGTTAATGCACCGGGGATTTATCAGCTGCCCAACCGCACGACGCTGCTGGGTGCAATCGCGCTCGCCAAGGGTGTGGTTACTGGTGAGGCCAATCCGCGCCGCGTCGGGATTTTTCGCAAGCGGGATGGCAAAACCATAGCTGCAGCGTTCGATCTGGTCTCGATTCGTCATGGAGAAATGGTCGATCCGCAGGTTTATCCCGGTGATACAATCGTGGTCGATAGTTCAAAGGCGCGCGCGATTTACCGCGATGTTTTGCAGGCGCTACCGCTATTTGCAGTGTTCAGGTCGCTTTAGGCGCTCAATTGGGGCAGCTATCGCCATTGGCGATTTGTAACAGGGTCAAGAACTTCTCATGAACGCCACCGTCACAGCGCAGGTCACACCCCTTGAGTCGCCGCCAGCCGCCAGCGGTTTGGCCTTGGGCGAACTGCTGCACGTTCTTACTGAACGCCGCCGCTTGATTCTGGCCGCCGGTGCGCTGGGCCTGATTCTCGGGATCATCGCTTCGCTGCTGATGACCCCGCTGTATAAGGCGACGGCGCTGCTCGAACTCAACGATCAGACCAGCCAGATGCTGCAAGGCGCAGCCGGCGGAACCGTGCAGCCGGTGCGCAGCGGCAATCAGGAATTGCTGGGCACGCAGATAGGCCTGCTGCGCAGCGCCATTCTGGCGAAGCGGGTGGTCGAAGATCTTAACCTTGCCTCGCAGCCAGATTATGGCGGTGAGGTTGGCACCCGCGAACAACGGACTAAGCGCGCAGTGGCTATCGTTATCGGCAACACCGAGGTTGAGCAGGTCAAAGGCAGCCTGCTGTTCCAAGTCCGCCAGACCGCGAAAAACCCGGCGATGGCAGCGAACATTGCCAATGGCCTTGCACGAAGCTCGATCGCCAGCAGCCTTGAACGGCGCTATGATTCATCATCCTATGCGCGCAAATTTCTTTCCGATCAGTTGACGCGGCAAAAAGCGGCGCTCGAAGATTCTGAGCGCAACCTCAATGCCTATGCGATGAATTCGGGCGTATTCCGTGCGCAATCAGTAACCGTTGATGGCAAGACCACCGAAGGCGGTACGCTGGCGCAGGATGATCTTGCCGCACTCAACTCGGCGCTCAACGCTGCGCGCATTAAGCGGATTTCCGCCGATCAGGCCTACCGCAATGGTTCGGTTGATTTTGCCGGCGATCAGGCGAGCAATATGGGGTTGCTGGTTTCGCAGCAAGCTGGGCTACAGGCCGATTACGATGAAAAAGCCAAAATTTTCAAACCCGATTACCCGGCCATGCTCGAACTCAAAGCGCGGCTCAACGCGGTAACTGCCAACATCTCCAAGGAGCGCGGTCGCACCAGCGGCAACAAGCGGGCTGAACTGAAGGGTGAATATGATGCGGCGGTTCGCATCGAAGCCCAGCTCGCCGCCAAGGTCGCCGAGTCAAAAGGTCAGGTTCAGGGCGAACGCGGCCGCTCGATCCAGTATTCGATCCTGCAGCGCGAATCGGATACCAACCGCGCGCTTTATGATGCCCTGCTCCAGCGCTACAAAGAAATCGGCGTGGCGGGCGGCATCGGCGAAAGCAATGTCTCGCTGGTCGACCCTGCCGATCCTCCGGGCGGCCCGTTCCGCCCTCAGTTGAGCGTCAATGCTGCGGTTGGCCTGTTGTTGGGCCTCGCCGCCGGTGTTGGCCTGGCATTTGCTCTGCACCTGTTGTTTGATGCGATTATCGATCCGGCTGATGTGCGCAACAAGCTGCATATTCCGGTGCTCGGGGTGATTCCGCTCGATACCGAAGACCGCACGATGATGGAGGCGCTGGCAGACCGAAAGTCGGATATTTCCGAAGCCTATTATTCGGTCCGAACCGCGCTCAAGTTCTCGCAGCCAAAGGGCGCGCCGCATACGCTGCTGGTTACCTCGACCCGCCCGGGCGAGGGCAAATCAACCTCGGCCTATGCCATCGCCAGTTCGATGGCCCGGCTTGGCAGCAAGGTGCTGTTGATCGACGCCGATCTGCGCAAGCCCACCTTCGTTTCGAGCCGCTCAGACGGCTATGGCCTGGCACATCTGCTGGGCTCAGAAGAAGCGCTGGCGGACTACGTAGAATCGACGCAGGTTGAAAATCTGGCGCTGCTTCCGGTTGGCCGCTTCGTCGGCTCGGCGGCGGAATTGCTCAGCTCGAACCGCTTGCCAGCGATTATCGCTGAAGCGCGTGGAACTTACGAAATGGTCGTTATCGATGGCCCGCCAGTACTCGGCCTGACCGACGCGCCGCTGCTCGGTTCCGCCGCAGAGGCGACCGCGCTGGTGGTCGAAAGCCGCATGTCGCGCACCAGCAATGTGTCCGAAATGATCCGCCGCCTGTCCGAATCGGGCAGCAAGATCATCGGCGTGATCCTGACCAAGGTTACTGCGACCGGGGCCGGATATGGCTACAGCTATTACTCGTATAACTACGGTACCGATGGCGTCGGCGGCAAAGTCAGCTCTGACCCCGCCCGCGCGCTTGATGTTACCGGAAACGAAAGTTGATCGTGGCGGGGGAATGGCCAAGGATCTGTAGTCTGCAATGACCGTGAGTGATGAACACCTAGACGATACCGCAGGCCGCACCCGCGGGGTGGTGGCTGCGGTGGCGCTGCTGCTGATTGCCTTGCTCAGCCACATCGGCAGGCTCGCCGAATCGCCCGCAGCCGCGCGGATACCGGGGATCGGCATGATCGGCCCCGGCGCTATCGGAAAGCTGCGCGCTCTGCCGCTCGATGCGGGTGGTTTGCCGCCGCAGCAAAGCGCTTCTCTGGCGGGGCCAGCGCTGGCCGGATCGCCGCTTTCTTCTGAGCCGTTCTTTGTTGCCGCCGCTGCCGGATTTCGCATTAACAATGCGCAAGGCTCACCCGCCGACGCTGCCCTGCTGCGCGAGGCGCTGCGCCGCAATCCGCGCGCGCGCGAAGCGCACTACCTGTTGCTCCGCAATGCCGTCGGCGCAGGCAACATCAAGGAAGCGATTGGCGAAATCGCGAATTTGACCCGGCTGACCAACGGCGCAACCGACAAGATGATGTCAGCGGTTGGAACCTCGATCACCACCGAGCGCCAAGCCGACGATGCGGTTACCGGGCTGGCCTCCTACCCTGAACTGCTCGGGCCGTTTTTAATCGGCTATGCGCAAGGCACCAAACCGGCAGCTTTGACTGTGCATCTGGTCAACCGCTTGCCACCCGCCGCGCTTGCCGAACCCAATGTGCGCAACGTTGTCGTCAATCTGCTGGTCAGTGCGCAGGCGTTTGGCGAAGCGCGCCGTCTGTGGGGCACCGGGCCGGGCAAGCCCGCGTTAATCAGCAATCCCGATTTCGCCAAAACCGCCGCGCACCCGCCATTTGATTGGACGCTGGTTGAAGATTCGACCGGGGTTGCCGAACGCGCCCCGCAAGGCGGACTGTCGGTCGCCTATTATGGCCGCGAGCCCGGGGTGATTGCTTCGCAGCTGCTGACGCTGGCTCCGGGACGCTATAAGGCGCGGCTTCAATATCGCAGCGACGGCGGCTCGCCCGGCGCGCTCGGGCTGGGAATTCGCTGTGCCGGGGGCGCCAACACGCTGTTCATCCAGCCGCTTACCGGCAAGATCGGTGTCGTGCAGTTCCTCACCGTCGGCTTCGTCGTTCCGGCACAGGGCTGTGCCGGCCAGATCGTTTCAATTTCCGGGCGGGTGCAGGAAAGTCGCGATCCGCAGCAGGCGATGGTTCGCCGTCTGGATATAACGCAGGAGGGCGCGCCGTGATAGCTTTTACCCGCGCCAATGCCACGCTGATTTACCTTGTCGCCGTGCTGCTGCTCGGCGGCGCGAGCGCTGCGGGTTTTACCGGCAATGCCCTGCTGCAAATTGGCGGGGCCGTGCTGGTCGGCTGGTCGCTGTGGGATAACAGCGAGGGCGAGATCGTGCATACCGGGCTCGGCAAGTTTTTCTTCGCTTTGCTTGTGCTGTGGGGCGTGCAATTCATCCCGCTGCCGCCGGGGCTGTGGCAGCATTTGCCGGGGCGCAGCGGGGTTTATGCAGGCTTCACCCAGCTAGGCGTGGCCGCGCCCTGGCTGACGCTGGGGTTGTCCCCGTGGCATGCGCTGGCTTCGATCGCCTGGTGGATTCCCGCCATTGCGCTGTTCGTTTCAATGCGCGCGCCGGGCAGTCCGCCCGCGCGCTATGTGGTGTGGACGATAACTTCGGTGGCTGTGCTCTCGGTGGCCTTCGGCTCGGTGCAGGTCGCAGGCGGCGCGTTCTATTTCTATGAGATCACCAATTACGGCGATGGCCCCGGCTTCTTCGCCAATGCCAACCACCAGGGCAGCTTCCTGCTCGCGGCGCTGGCGCTGTGGGGCTGCTGGGCGTTTGGCGAGTATCGCGCCGCCGGACCCATCGGCGGCAAGCTGGCATCGAAACAGGCGGTCGAGGCGGGGATTGCCTTGCTGCTTACCTTCGGGGTGATTGTTTCGGGCTCGCTCGCCTGCCAGCTTCTGCTCGTCCCGGTGCTCGCCGCGCTGGTGCTGGTTGCCTTTCCCGATTTCCGCCTGCCGATGCCCGTGATATTGCTCGCGGCGGTGGCGGTGGTCGTGGCCTTTGCACTGTTCCTGCTGTTTGGACCCGCTGCCAACGATCTGACCGAGAAGGGCGTCATCCCCGGAATCAGCCGCCACGATTTCCTGTTCACCGGGGCAAAGATCCTCCGCGATTTCGCTCCCTTCGGCAGCGGCACCGGCACCTTCGTGGAGATCTATCGCTGGTATGAAAATCCGGCGCAGGTGAGCACTACCTTCGTCAACCACGCACACGATGATCTGCTCGAAACGTTGATCGAAACGGGCGTGTTCGGGCTTGCCGCGATTGCGCTGTTTGTCGGATGGTTCGTCCGCCGCGCCTGGGCGCTGTGGGGCGGCGCGCGGCGCAACGCCATCCAGCTGGCCGCGAGCATCGTTATCGGCACCGAGC
>JAYVNC010000282.1:0-10504 GCA_043758655.1 Novosphingobium sp. | reverse complement strand
AAGCTATCGCTACCTTATCGAATCGATCCGCCGGTTTCCGCCGATGCGCGAATTTGAAGCGATGATCCGCGCGGCGGGATTTACCCGGACCAAGGTTGAGCCGATTCTGGGCGGGCTGGTGGCGATCCATTCGGGGTGGAAGATTTGACCGCGTGACTCGCCCGATTACCCACGTGTTCCGCCTCCTCCGCTGGGGCCGTGTGCTCGCACGCCACGGCGCGTTGCGCGGACTTGAGAAGGACCGCAACGCGCCGCCGCCGGTGCGCCGCTTGCTGCGATTTGCCCGGCTTGGCACGATCCAGCCTTCGCAGCCTGATTACGCTGGGGCCTTTCAGGCGGTCGGCCCGGCGGCGATCAAGCTGGGGCAGACACTCGCCACCCGCCCTGATCTGGTGGGCGAGGAGGCCGCGCGCAATCTGCTGAGCTTGCAGGATAGCTTGCCGCCGGTGCCTTTCGCTCTGATTGAAGCCGAGATCGAGGCGAGTTTTGGCAAGCCGATCTCCAGCATGTTTGTATCGATTGACCCTGTGGCGGTCGGCTCAGCCTCGGTCGCGCAGGTGCACAAGGCGGTGACCACCGATGGCCGTTCGGTGGCGATCAAGGTGCTGCGGCCCGGAATCCGTGAACGCTTTGCCCGCGATATTGACACCTATGAATGGGCCGCGGCGCAACTTGAAGGGCTGGGCGGCGAGGCGGCGCGGCTGCGCCCGCGCGCGGTGATCGCCAATTTCAAACGCTGGACTTTGCGTGAGCTCGATTTGCGGCGTGAAGCGGCCTCGGCGTCAGAGCTCGCCGAAGCCATGGCGAGCTTTGCCAAATTTCGCGTGCCTGCGGTCGATTGGGACCGCACCAGCGGCTCGGTGATGACGATTGACTGGATCGATGGCACCAAGATCAGCAATCTTGAGGCGCTGAAAGCTGCGGGACACGATCTTTCAGACATCGCCGCCCGGCTGGTTCTGGCCTTTCTTACCCAAGCGATTTCGGCGGGATTTTTCCACGCTGACATGCACCAGGGTAACCTGTTCGTTGAACCAGACGGCACGATTGTCGCGATTGATTTCGGCATCATGGGGCGGATTGATCGGCGCGCGCGGGTTTGGCTGGCAGAAATTCTCTATGGGCTGACCACCGGCAATTACCGCCGCGTCGCCGAGATTCATTTTGAGGCGCAGTATGTTCCGGCGCACCATTCGGTCGATGAATTCGCCACTGCCCTGCGCGCGGTGGGCGAACCGATGCGCGGCAAGCCCGTGTCTGAACTGTCGGTGGGCGCGATGCTCGACGGGCTGTTCGCGATTACCCGCGATTTCGATATGGCGGTCCAGCCGCATCTGTTGTTGCTGCAAAAAACCATGGTGATGGTTGAAGGGCTGGCGACATCGCTGCACCCCGGCATCAACATGTGGGACGTTTCCGGCCCGTTCGTGAAAAGCTGGATCCGCGATGAATTGGGACCAGAAGCTTTGCTGGCTGACCGGCTTCGCAAGGATATTGAAACCATAATGCGGCTACCAGAGCTTGTACGCAGGATTGAGGATCAGTTCCCGGCGCGCGGTGGTGCGCCGCTTGAGGCACCGTTGCCGCAGGTCGAACTGATTTTGGACCCGCGCAGAAGTGGTTGGGGTTGGGCGCGTTATCTGGCGGCGATGCTGGCAGGCGGGGCCTTGGTATGGATGGGCATGAATTGGCAACTGGTGCGGGGGATAGCGGGCTGAACGCCCACACAGTTTCCGAATGGGACCGCTATGCCGCGTGGCCAAAAGGGCTGGCGCGGCTATCGCTGGCACTTCTCGCGCTGTTCATCGTGCTTGCCGCTTGGGCACCCGGAATGCCCGCCAAGCCGAGCGAAGTTCCGAGTGTTCATCCGCCGATTGCTGCGGCTGTTTCGGGTGCCTCATCGGTGATTGCCACGCCGGGCGATGACGGCAAGGACAATGATCTGCGGCTTTATCGGCTGGTGACCGAACGGGTGAAGCGCGGCGATAATTACTATGTTGCCGCCACCGAATCGCAGCGCGATAATGCCTATCCGGTTGCGCCGGGGCTAACGGTTCGTCTGCCGACTTTGGCCTATGCCGCTGCGTTTCTTGGACCGATTGGTGTGGCGGTGGTGGCGCTGATCCTGCTCGCGGTGGTGCTAATGGCTATGCACCGCCGGTTTTCCGCCGAGCCGGGCGGCGAGGCTTTTCGGCTGTTTGGCGTAGTGCTGCTGTTCGTCGGCCTCGCGACGTCTACCCACCCAAGTTACCTTGTGCTGCACGAGGTTTGGGCGGCGGAATTTATGGCGCTATCGTTTGCGCTCCATCGGCCAGCGCAGGGGAAATGGCTGGGCGCGCTGATCGCCGCTGCTGCCGCGCTCGCCGTGCGTGAGACTGCTCTGCCGTTCGTTCTGCTGATGGTCGCATGGGCACTCTGGCACCGGCGCTGGCGTGAGGGCGCGGCTTGGGCACTGCTGGTCGCGGTGTTCGCTGTCGCGCTGACGATCCACGTCCACCTTGCCGAAGCGCAGATCAGGCCGGGCGATCCGATTTCGCCGTCGTGGCTGGTGCTCGGCGGATTACAGGGCTTTTTATATAAGGTGATCAATTCGAGCAGCCTCAATATGCTGCCCACAATCATCGCCGGCCCAGCAGTGATCCTTGCGCTTTTCGGCTGGACGGGGTGGAAAAGCCCGATGGGCAATTTCGCCACGTTGCTGACTTTTGGCTATGCACTGGCCTTCATGATCGCCGGGCGGGACAACAATTTTTACTGGGGCGTTATCATTACGCCGATCCTATTCATGGGCCTCGCGGTGACTCCTTTCGCGTTAAAATCTTTGTGGCATCGCGCAATCGGAGCGCCCGTTCATGGTTGAACCCGCGCCGCTGCCCGCATGGAACCGCTTCGCTCATTGGGCGCGTCTGCCAGCGCGGATGACCCTCGCGGTGGTGCTGGTTATGCTCATTCTGTCGGCGATCACCCCGATAGTTTCGAGCGAAGGCGTGCACACGTCGCTGATCGCAGACGGCAAGATCGTGCTGAAAGACAAGCAAGAGCGCGATGACGATCTGCGGCTTTATGACCGCATTACCGACCGACTCCGCCACGGGGAGAACTATTACACAGCCGTCGCTATCGAGCACCGCGCGGCGCATTATCCGCTGCGTCCCGGCCTCTCGGTGCGTCTGCCGACTTTGGCGCTGATCGAGGCGCAACTGCCGCCGCCAGCCGATCCCGCAAAAGGCGGCAAGGTTGAGGCGCTGATCGCCGCCGCTTTGGTAATCGCCATCATGATCGCGTGGTGGCGCAGGTTGGGGGACGAGCCGGGGATGCTGCGCCTGCGCCCTTATGCCGCTGTTGCCCTGTTCGCGGGCGTGCAAATTGGCACGATTGGCTATTTCTTCGTGCTCCACGAGCTGTGGGCCGGGGCCTTGCTGGCGCTAGCAATGGCGCTGCACCGGCCCGAGCAGGGGCAATGGAAAGGCGCGCTGATCGCCGCGGCTGCCGCGCTCGCCATCCGCGAACATGCGCTGCCGTTTGTCCTGTTGATGGTTACTTTTGCAGCCTGGCACCGGCGATGGCGTGAGGCTGCGGCTTGGACTGCTCTGGTGCTGGTGTTCTTTGGCTTGATGGCCTGGCACCTGCAAATTGTTGCCGGGCTGACCCATGCAGACGATCCGCAAGGCGCATCATGGCTGACCCTGCGCGGGCTATCGGGCTGGATGGCGATGATCGTGTTGTCGAGCAACCTGCGCTTCCTGCCGACCTTCCTTGCTGGCCCGCTGCTGATGCTGATGGTGTTCGGCTGGGCGGGCTGGCGCAGCAGCCTTGGTGCCTTCGGCACACTGCTATTCCTCGGCTATGGCCTCGCCTTCATGATCGCCGGGCGGGCGGACAATTGGTACTGGGGAATGACCGTCGCGCCGACGATGTGGGTCGGGCTGGCGCTGGTGCCAATGGAGGCAAAAGGCCTGTGGGGCGCGGCTTTCGGGAACGCCCCGCTTGCAAGTTCTCCGCCGTTGGAGCAGGTCTAACGCGCATGTTCTGTCCCCGTATCCTGCTGATCGTCGGTGGCGGCATCTCGGCCTATAAGGCCTGCGAGCTGGTGCGGCTGATCCGCAAGGGCGGGGGATCGGTCACCTGCGTGCTCACCGAAGGCGGATCGCAATTCGTCACCGCGATGAGCCTTGCGGCGCTATCAGAAAGCCCGGTGCACACCACCTTGTGGGATCTGCGCAATGAAAGCGAAATGGGGCATATCCGCCTCAGCCGCGAATCCGATCTGGTGGTAGTCTGCCCGGCAACGGCTGATCTGCTCGCACGCATGGCGGCGGGCATCGCTGATGACCTTGCTACCACGCTGATGCTGGCGACTGACAAGCCGGTGATGGCGGTGCCTGCCATGAACGTGCGAATGTGGCAGCACGCGGCGACCCAGCGCAATGTGCTGGCGCTGCGCGAGGCGGGCTGCTTGGTGATCGATCCCGATGAAGGCGAGATGGCATGCGGCGAATTCGGCCCGGGTCGTTTGCCTGAGCCTGCGGCGATATGGGAGCATATCAAGCATCTGTTCACCGGACCTGAAGCGCTGCCGATGCTCGGGCCCGTGCAGGGCGATGAGGACCACGACGCTGACGATGGCGGCCTGGACATTGCCGGAATGATGGGATCACTGATCGCGCGCAGCAGCACGCGCAAGGCTCCATCGCTCGATGATGATGCCAGCTTTGATGACGTCTATCTCTCCGAAACCTCCGATTTTGTTCCCCCCGATGTGCCAATTCCGGGACTCGAAGAAGTGCCGGTTCCGGCAAGCTCGGGCGTCACCGTGCGCAAGGGCCGGGCCAAGGCTGCTCCGCCGACCGATCCGCAGGCGATCAACCACACCGTCACCGATCGCCAGTCCGCGCCGCAGCCAATCCCCGGCGATCTGCAACCGGTGGTGGTTGAGGGCGGAAACTGGAGCAGCGATCCGCTTCCCAACGATGGCCCGCTGCTCGGAAAACACATCCTGATTACAGCCGGTCCAACGCATGAACCGATTGATCCGGTGCGCTACATCGCCAACCGTTCGTCGGGCAAGCAAGGCTATGCCATTGCCGCCGCCGCCGCGCGGCTGGGCGCGCAGGTTACGCTCGTTTCCGGCCCGGTGAACCTCAAGACCCCCACCGGCGTGGATCGGATTGATGTTGAAACCGCGCAGGAAATGGCTGCCGCAGTAAAGGCTGCCTTGCCCGCCGATTGCGCGATCATGGTCGCCGCTGTAGCTGACTGGCGATCAAAGGAGGTATCCGTCGGCAAAATCAAAAAGCGCGGGTCCGCCCCGCCTGTTTTGCTGCTCACCGAAAATCCGGACATTCTCACCTCAGTCGCCGCCGGGCATCACAAGCCCAAACTGCTCGTCGGTTTTGCCGCCGAAACCAGCGATGTGCTTAAGCACGCGGGTGAAAAGCGCACGCGAAAAGGCGCAGACTGGATCGTCGCCAACGATGTATCTAAGGATGTGATGGGGGGGGAGATGAATCAGGTTCATATCGTCACCGCCGCCGGGGTTGAATCTTTGCCATTGATGCCGAAGGGCGATGTCGCCATGGCGCTGATGGAAAGGATCGCCGATGCCCTCGCTTCCGTCGCAGCCGACAAATCCAAGCACTAAGCCTGTCCCGGTTGCGGTCAAATGGCTGCCGCATGGTGCCGGGCTGAGCCTTCCCGCCTATGCCACCGATGGAGCCGCCGGAATGGATGTGCTCGCGGCTGAGGATGTTGATCTCGCCCCCGGCGCGCGCCACGCGGTTACCACGGGGCTTGCGCTGGCGATTCCGCCCGGTTTTGAAATTCAGGTGCGCCCGCGCTCGGGGCTCGCATTTAAGCACGGTATTTCGGTGCCCAACGCCCCCGGCACAATCGATTCGGACTATCGCGGCGAGCTCAAGGTGATTCTGATCAACCACGGTGGTGATGCGTTCGCGATCCGGCGCGGTGATCGCATCGCCCAACTGGTGCTCGCGCCAGTGGTTCAGGCGCGCTGGGTGGAAGTGGCGGACCTCGATGAAACCGCGCGCGGCGAGGGCGGTTTTGGTTCCACTGGCGGACATGCCGCGCTAAAATCATGAAGCTTTACCTGTGACGCAGAAATATCTCCCCCGCGCAACGCGCACGATGATCACCATTTCGGTCATGGCTGCGGCCGTGATGAATCAGGTCGATACGACCATCGCCAATGTCGCGCTGCCGCATATGCAGGGGTCCACATCGGCCTCGCGCGATCAGATCACTTGGGTGCTGACCAGCTATATCCTCGCCATGGCGATCACCACGCCGCTCACTGGCTGGCTGGCAGAACGCTATGGCCGCAAGCGTCTGCTGCTGATTTCGGTGGTTGGTTTTACCATCGTTTCGGGGCTGTGCGGTATTTCGGTTCGGCTCGATGAGCTGATCGTTTTCCGCTTTCTGCAAGGCATGTTCGGAGCATCAATGATCCCGATCAGCCAGGTGGTGATGATGGACACCAATCCGCCTGAGGAGCGCGGGCGCACGATGGCGATCTTCGGGCTGGGATTCATTCTTGGCCCTTTGATCGGACCACTGCTCGGGGGCTGGCTGACCGAGAACTTTTCGTGGCACTGGGTTTTCCTGATAAACCTGCCGGTTGGCGTCGCGGCCTTCATCGGTATCTCTGCCTTTTTGCCCGAATCGCGCGAGGAAAACCCGCGCCCATTCGATCTGTTCGGCTTCGCGCTTCTGGCGGTGGGGCTTGGCGCGTTTCAGATGATGATTGATCGCGGCCAGACGCTCGATTGGTTCCATTCAACCGAGATCAGCCTTGAAGCCGGAGTCTGCGCTCTAGGGCTTTTCCTGTTCGCGGTTCACTCCGCGACTACCGCGCATCCGTTTGTCCGTTTCGCGATCTTCGCTGATCGCAATTTCGCGATCAGCACCGCGTTGGGCTTTGTACTCGGTGTTATAATGTTCGGCACAATATCGCTGCTGCCGCCGATGCTGGCGGGCCTGTTTGGGCAACCTATCGTCGATGTCGGCATCGCCATGGCACCGCGCGGATTCGGTACATTTTGCGCCACGCTGATTGTTGGCCGTTTGATTAACACCACCGATGTGCGCCTTTTGCTGTTTATCGGGCTGTTCGGTTGCGGGCTTTCATCGCTAGCGCTCAGTTCGCTATCGCTGCAAGCGGACACGGTGATTGTGATGTCGTCAGGCTTCCTCAATGGTTTTGCCATGAGCTTTATGTTTGTGCCGCTGTCAGCAACCACTTTCGCCACGCTTCCGCGCCGATATTACAACGAAGCGTCGGCGATTTCGACTCTGGTCCGCTATATCGGATCGGCCGCCGGGATTTCCGCTGTGCAGTTCATCACCACGCGAAACGAAGCCAAGGTGCAATCGCGGCTTACCGAAGGTTTGACCCCAGACAATCCGATCTGGAACTGGGCACGGCCCGATATTGATCTGAGCAGTGCCGAAGGCGCTGCCCGGGCGGTGGGCGAAACCGCGCGGCAGGCCCTGATGGTATCCTATATTGATACGTTCTGGCTGCTGGGCGTGATGGGGATCATTTTTGCTCCGCTGGCCTTCATCATTCGCAAGCCCAAGGGCGGCTGGGCGCCGCGATCACCCGATGCCCCGGCGGCGCACGGTGAGTAGGAATGAGAGTTGGTGGCAGGCTGGATGAAGTGGCACCAGGCCCCATAGGAAAGTATGGGGGGCTGGTGCCACTCATAATATCATTCGATTCTAGTTGCGCTTTTTCTCAGGCGCGACCGTGATCCGCACCGTTTCGCCGTTGTGGCCGGGGAAATCGGTGAACATGGCTTCGACCAGATTCGGCACCAGATATTGCAGCCGGTTTGAGGTTGAGGCCGCTTCGGCCTTGCCTTCAAACAGGCGTTTGCCATCATCCTTGCGGTCAATCTTCAGCGTCACGCCGCTGGTATAGACGGTGTAGCTGTCATAGCCGTTGTCAAAGAATGGATCGTACCAGCCATAGCCCCACGAGCTATAAGCGCGCGGACCGAAGCCGCCGTAACCGCGGCCATATCCACCGTATCCGCCATATCCGCCGCCGTAATAGCCAATTGGTCGATAGCCATACCATGGGCTGTAAAACGGATCTGAGCGCAGGCCGGGGGTGATATGCTCCCGGCCCTTATCGACGCCATAATCAAACCGCACGATCATCTGCGCGTGGGCGGTGTCGCTGGGTGTATAGCCCAGCTTGACCATCTGGGCATCGACCAGCCGGGCGTATTGGCTGAACTCTAACCCGCCAGCGAGCGCCGGATCATCCGAAACAATAGCGAACGACTGGCCCGAAGGCGCGGGCAGCCCGGCCTCAAAACGCTTTACCTTAGCATCAAAAGCCTGTGTGCAAGCCGAAACTGTGAGCAGCGCCAGTGGGGCCAGCACAAGTGCAAAACGGTTACCAATCTTACCGATCATGGTGATTCCTTAATACTAGCTGCCGCGATGACGAACATCGCGCGCAGACATTTACCCGGTTGGCTTAAGGATAACGCGCTGAACGGGGGTTGAATAAACTACCCCTGCACCAGCCCCAACGCCGCGTAAGCCTTCTCCAGCGTCGGCACTGCCAGCGCGCGGGCGCGCTCGGCACCCTTGCGCAGGATGGCATCAAGCGCGGATTGATCCTGCCTTAGATCATTAAACCGCGCGTTGATTGGCGCGAGTTTTTCGATCAGCAGTTCGCCCAAGGCGGGCTTGAACTTGCCGAAGCCTTCGCCGCCGAAATCGCCGAGCACCGCATCAACGCTGGTCCCGGCCATCGCAGCGTAAACGCCTACAAGGTTCGCGGCTTCGGGGCGGTGTTCGAGACCGGCCTTGGCTGAGGGCAATGGTTCGGGGTCGGTCTTGGCCTTTTTGACCTTCGCCATGATGGTATCGGCATCGTCAGTGAGGTTGATCCGGCTCATGTCGGAAGGATCAGACTTAGACATTTTCGCCGCGCCATCGCGCAAGGACATGATCCGTGCGGCTTCGGGCGGGATGATCGGCTCGGGCAGGGTGAAAACCGGCGCGTCCTCTGAAGCAAAATCATTGTTGAATTTCTGCGCAATGTCGCGCGCCAGCTCCAGATGCTGCTTCTGGTCATCGCCTACCGGAACGTGCGTCGCCTGATAAAGCAACACATCCGCCGCTTGCAGCACCGGATAGGTGAACAGCGCGATTGAGGCACATTCGCGGTTCTTGCCCGCCTTGTCCTTCCACTGGGTCATGCGGTTCAGCCAGCCCATCCGCGCGGTGCCGCTCAGCAACCATTGCAGTTCGGCATGCTGGGGAACCTGCGCCTGATTAAACACAATCGCCCGCTCAGGATCGACTCCGCAGGCCACCAGTGTCGCCACCATCTCGCGCGTATTGGCCGCAAGCTCGGCGGGATCGTGCGACAGGCTGATCGCGTGAAGATCGGCGAGGAAATAGAGGCACTGGCCGCCCGCATTTTGCGCAACGTCCTGCATCGCCACGTAATTGCGGATTGCGCCAAGGTAGTTGCCAAGATGGGGCTTGCCGGTGGGTTGGATGCCGGAGACGACGCGCATGATGCTCTCTTTATGTCAGGCGGCGCGCTTGCGCCGAAGGAATTTGATGTCGTCGCGGGTGAAAGCCCCGAGGACGAAGGTTGCCGCGCCATAGACCAGCGCGCCCGCCGTTACCAATAGAGCGAGTGCTGCCATGCGCACTGACCAAGTGCCATGCAGATAAGGCGTCAGCTGATCCTGCGCCGCCCATAGTACCCCGCCCATCGCCAGCGCGCTCAGAAATAACCGGGGCGCGCGGCGGCGGAGGCGCGCATCGAGGACAAAATGCCCGCGTTTTCTCAGCGCCCAGTACAAGAGCGCGACATTCACCGTCGAGGCGATCGCCGTGGCGAGCGGCGGACCCATGTGCTGAAGCGGCACAATCAGCGCGAGGTTGAGCGCAAGGTTCACCACCATCGAAATTACAGCGAAACGCACCGGGGATTTGGTATCTTGGCGCGCATAGAAGCCGGGGGTCAGCACCTTGACTAGCACATAGCTCGGTAGGCCAATAGAGAAAGCCGCCAGCGCCTGCGCGGTAAAGTGCACATCGTCCGCATCAAATTTGCCATAGCCAAACAGCCCGGCGGCAATGGGCTCGCCGCAAATCACCAGCGCCACTGTCGCGGGCAGGGTCAGCAGCAGCGCCAGTTCCAGCCCCCGGTTCTGCGTCTCCATCGCTGCGGCATTCTCGCCCATGCCAAGCTGGCGCGAGATCGTTGGTAGTAGCACGGTGCCGAGGCCGATGCCGATCAGCCCCAGCGGCAACTGGTTCAGCCGGTCGGCCATGTAGATATAGGTCACCGAGCCATGCGCGAGGAACGAGGCGGCGAGCATCGTTGAGATCACCAGATTAATCTGCACCGCGCCCGCTCCCATCGCAGCCGGCCAGATCAGCGCCAGTAGCCTTTTTACTTCAGGCGTCAGTCGCGGACGGCGCAGTTTGAGGCTCACCCCCAATCGCT
>JAYVNC010000281.1:0-3401 GCA_043758655.1 Novosphingobium sp. | reverse complement strand
GCCTATGTTGCCGCCAGCCTCGATTCCATCCAGGACGAGCATGTCCTTGACGATCCGTGGGTGCTGGTTCCAGCCCTGTTCAGCCCCGCCTATATCGGTGGCAGGAGCGCGGCTGAACATTGGGATATGACCGAACAGATTTTCAATGACACTGTGGTTCTGACGGGGCGCAAGCTGCGCGAACGCTCCCAATCCCGCCACGGCGCAACCTTCACCCTCAAGCATATCGCCGAGGATAATATCTTCGGGACAAAAACGATTTGGCGCGGCCATAGCAAGATTGCCGTGTCGGACATCCACCGCACCATCGTTGATATGCTCGACGATCCCGCCATTGGTGGCGGCATCCAGCATGTAGAGGATTGTGTCCGAGCTTACTTCGCCAGACCAGATCGCGACGACGCGGTGCTGATCGAATATGCCGACCGTCTCGGTAACGGTGCAGTGTTCAAGCGTCTTGGCTTTCTGGCAGAGCGCGACGGCAAGGGGGAGGCATTGCTTGCCCTGTGCCGCAAACGGTTAAGCCAAGGCAATGCTAAGCTCGATTCGGCGCTCGACTGCACACGGCTGGTGTCGCGCTGGAAACTGTTGGTGCCGCCGTTGTGGCTGGGTGAGGCGGCACGATGATTGACCGTTTGGAAATCCTTGAAACCGCGACACGCATGTCGCTTGGCCCGCAGGTGGTCGAAAAGGACTATGTGCTGGGCTGGGTTCTTGCAGGCATTTATGCCCATGACGAACTTGCCAGCAAATGGGTGTTCAAGGGCGGCACCTGCCTGAAAAAATGCTTCTTCGAGACCTACCGCTTCTCGGAAGATTTGGATTTCACGCTCACCGACGCCGCGCATCTCGACAATGCATTTCTCCAAAGGGTGTTCACCGAAGTCGTTGAATGGGTGTATGAACATTCGGGCATTGAGATGCCCGCCAATCAGCAAGTGTTCGACATTTACACCAATCCGCGCGGCAGCGTGTCATGCCAAGGCAAGCTGCCCTATCGTGGCCCTGTATCGCCCCGATCAGGCGGGTGGCCGCGTATCAAACTCGACCTTACCGCCGACGAGCGGCTTGTCCTGCCACCCGTCGGGGCAACCGTGTTCCATCCCTACAGCGATGAACCAGAAGGCGGCATTCACGCCCTGGCCTATGCCTATGAAGAAGTGTTCGGCGAGAAAGTTCGTGCGCTGGCAGAGCGCACCCGCCCGCGTGATCTCTACGATGTCATCAACCTGTTCCGCAACGATAGCGCCCGTCCACAGTCCGCCGTCATGCTCGATGTGCTGCGCCAGAAATGTGAATTCAAGGGCATTCCCGTGCCGCGCTTGGCCGACCTTGAGCCACACCGCGCCGAAATGGTGGGCGCGTGGCAAAACATGCTGGCGCACCAGCTTCCAGCCTTGCCATCCGTTGACGCTTTTTGGGATGAGTTGCCCGCATTCTTTGAATGGCTAGTCGGTGGGGTGCTGCCCGTCGCGCCTGCTGCTTACGCCAACACCGGCGGCGACATTGTGCTGCGTGACCGCGTGTTGCGCTTGCCGCTTGCAGGATCGGCACAGGCCGGCGTTGAAGTCATCCGCTTTGCCGCCGCCAACCATCTTTGCATTGATCTCGACTACCGCAAACTGGACGGTAGCATCACCCACCCGCGCATCGAGGCCTATTCGCTACGCCGCACCGCCGAAGGTAATATCGTGCTGCACGGCTATGATGTGAACAAGCAGGGGCATCGCAGCTACCGCGTCGATTTGATCCGCGACGCGCGCGTGTCGAATCAAACCTTCGTCCCGCGCTATGAGATTGAGTTGACGCCCAGAGGCCCGTTGCATGTCGCGCCAACGACCGCGCGAGCAACAGGATTGGTGCAACGGCCCAAGCCATTGCGATCCGTAAAGGCACCAGCCCGAGCGCGGCTAAATACTGGCCCGACCTATGTGGTTCAGTGCCCCGTTTGCCAGAAAAAGTTTTCACGCAAAACGAACACAAGCCAGCTCAATCCGCACAAGAATGAGCATGGCTACAAATGCAGCGGCAGGCACGGCATCTACGTCGAGACGCGGTATTAGGCTGCTTCGCGCCCCGAGCCTATCGTCTCAGCCATACGGTAACGACCGCTAACGCAAACAAGTGAAAGAGGAGGGGGGGCTCGCCAAACGCGCCTGACGGCGATTATGGCGCTTAAGTGGCATCAACTCTCAAATCCCTCTAAGGGGCTTCCAAGGGGCGATTTTAGGGCAGTTTTTCGGTTCAAAATTAGCACAGTGATTAGCACACTAGCACTAGAGAAATACATTTTTTCTATATATTACTATAATATAGTGATATATTTACCTGGCTCAAAAGCAATTCAAAATCCCGTTCCGAGAGGAGTGCGGGTTCGATTCCCGCCGCCCGCACCATCCTCCCTTAGCATGATCCAATTACGCCACCGCACGGTGGCGGGATCATGCCAAAGCGGGGTATGGCGGCTCGAACGGGCCGCGCCCCGCTTCAGGCGAAATGACAATCGAACGGCATTGTCATGCTGGCCTTTGGAATCCCGGAGGGGATTCGGCCATCGCCCATTGTGACCCTGGCGTTTTATGCGAAATCGGACTTGCTGCGGGCCGCTGAGCGGCAGGAAGCGATCCCCATAGAGACTAGCCTTGAGCGCCACCGACTCACCTGCAATATCGGAGTGTATGACTGATTTGAATCTTTTGGATTGGCCCAGAACCACCCACAAGCAGACGACTTATCCCCATACGGCCGGCGTCTATGCGCTGTTCCTCAATGAAGGGGCGATCATCCCTGGGGTGCGGCCGGGCGAGTTCGGCTTGGTATATGTCGGCTTGGGGCAAGGGACACGCGGACTAGCAGCCCGGTGTCACTTCAAGGGCAAGACTGCTGGTCATTCACCCCGGCGTAGCCTTTCGGCATTGCTCACTGACGAACTGGGCCTGCGACCAATTTTCATCCGCAAACCTTCCGGGTCCACGACATTCAAACTCGACAAGGTCTCGGAGCATTTGCTCGACCAGTGGATGGAAGACAATCTCTGTGTCGCATTGCAGCCCTACGATAACCCGGATGACTATGAACGCGAGTTGATTAGGCGCTGGGAGCCGCCGCTCAACTGTGACAAAAAGGTCTGCCCTTTGAACGCGCAGCAATCGTTCGTGCTGGATCGGCGCGAAATGTTTAAAGCAAATGCAGCGCGATTGGCTGGCAACGGTTGACTGCGCTCAAGCTGGTGCCGGTTTTCCTGTGCCGCGAGTGCCTCGCGTTATTCCGGCGTCTGGGTCGGTAATCGCAGCCGGATGCCACGATCGTCGGCTTCAGTCGGATCGACGAATGCATTGGAACTTTCCAGCGCACGTCGCGTGGTCTCCAGATTGGTCCAGGGCACCGCTGCCACCCATTTG